>CACJIB010000001.1 GCA_902593405.1 uncultured Pelagibacteraceae bacterium
GATGAAGTGGAGAAATGATTTAATTGTAAAAAAATCAAGTCATATAAAATTATTGCAAATTGTTTTGGATGAATCTGGATATTCAGCAATGCTTAAAAATAAAAAAGACTTAGACAATGAAAATAGATTAGAAAACATTAAAGAGTTATTAAGTGCAATGAAAGAATTTGACAATCTAGAAAGTTTTTTAGAACACGTTTCTTTAGCAACGTCTGTAGATCAGGAATGGGATGGCGAAAAAATTAACATGATGACTATGCACGCGGCAAAAGGTTTAGAGTTTGAAGTTGTATTTTTGCCTGGATGGGAGGAAGGGTTATTTCCACATCAAAAATCTATCGAAGAAAAAGGTCAAAATGGCCTAGAGGAGGAAAGAAGGTTAGCATATGTAGGAATTACAAGAGCAAAGAAAAAAGCTATCATTTCCTTTTCAATGAATAGATTTTATCAAGGAGATTGGATTGATAGCATGGCTTCAAGATTTATTGACGAACTTCCAGAAAAACATTTAGAAAAAAACTCTTTCTTTGATGAGGAAATTAATGATGATGATTTTGATTTTAATCAAGATTTTGAGATTGAAGAAGGTACAAGAAGTCCTGGTTGGATAAGATATCAAAAGAGAATTAAATGAAAAATTATATAAAAGAATTAAGAAGTAAATTTAAGAAATATGAAATTGATGGCTATGTAATTCCAAAAAATGACGATTATTTTACAGAATATTCAAAATTAAATCGATTAGAGGTTATCTCAAACTTTAGTGGGTCCGCTGGTTTAGCCATAATTCTTAAAAATAAAAATTATTTATTTACTGATGGAAGATATACGATTCAAAGTAAAATTGAGAGTGGAAAAAATTTTAAAATTTATGGATTTGAGAAATTAATAAATTGTAATTTGTTTAAAAATCTTACACTTGGCATAGATCCAAAGTTATTTACCAATACTCAAATTAAAAATTATTTTTCAAAACACAATAAAATCAAATATGTTGAAAAAAATCTAATTGATGAAATTAAAAAACAGAAAGAACATGCTTCTATCCCATTTTTTTCTTTAGATAAAAATATTGTAGGTGAAAGTATTAATTCTAAATTAAATAAAATAACTAAATACTTAAAAAAAAATAAATCTGATTATATTTTTATTAGTGCACCAGAAAATGTTGCGTGGACTTTAAATGTAAGAGGTGGAGATGGTCCCAACAGTCCAATTCCTAATTCAAGATTGATAGTAAGTAAATCAAAAAAAATACTACTTATAAGTAATCTTAAAAAGTGCAAGCAATTATTTAAAAATAAAATTATTAAGAAAGAAGAATTTTTAGATGTAAACACTTTACCAAGTAAAATACTAAATCTTAAAGGAAAAAACTTTATTGTAGATGATAAATCTTGTTCATTATTTTATGAACATTTAATTAAGTCTAAGTTTAAGATAATAAAAAGAGAAGATCCAATTTATCTTTTAAAAGCAATCAAAAATAAAACAGAGATTAAGAATATGATTAATGCTCATATCTTAGATGGAGTAGCATTAACTAAATTTTTATTTTGGATAAAAAAAATTAATAAAAAAAAAATTACAGAACTAGAAGCAGCTAAGAAATTAGAAAATTTTAGAAAATTAAATAAAAACTTTCTCTATCCTAGTTTTGATACCATTGCAGGCTCTGGGAAAAATGGAGCAATTGTACATTACCGCGCAAAGAAAGAGAATTGTAGAACTATTAACAAAAAAGATATTTTATTATGTGACTCGGGTGGACAATATAAATATGGTACGACAGATGTTACAAGAACAATTTGTTTTTCAAAACAAAAACAAAATATCAAAAATATTTTCACAAAAGTATTGAAAGGTCATATTGCTGTAGCAACAACTAATATAAGTAAAGATGATATAGGAAAAAAAATTGACAAAAGAGCGAGAAAATTTTTAAATAAAAGCAACTTAGATTATGCGCATGGTACAGGACATGGCGTTGGTTTTTTTCTTAATGTTCATGAAGGACCTCAATCTATTACAAAAATAAATACAGTAAAAATAAAAGAAGGTATGATTTTAAGTAATGAACCTGGATATTATAAGACTAATGAATATGGGATTAGAATCGAAAATTTAGTTTATGTTAAAAAAATAAATAAAAAATTATTATTTCAAAACTTGACTATGGCACCTATAGAAAAAGATTTAATCAATTTTGATTTATTAACAGTTGAAGAAAAAAACTATCTATTTAAATATCATTTAGAGGTTTATTCAAAAATATCAAAATATTTAAATCCAAACGAGAAAAAGTGGTTAGCTAGTTTTATTTAGCATTCTCATAAATTCTGCTTGATCTATAACATTTATTTTTAGCTGTTTGGCATTGTCTATTTTCTTTTTAGTTGGCTTGTCCCCAATTATCAAATAGTTCAATTTCTTTGACACACTGCTAACTGTTTTGCCAGAATTTTCTTCAATCATAGATTTTAATTCTGCTCTACTAATTCCATTTAATTTTCCTGTAACTAAAAAAGTTTTATTTTTCAATAAACCGTCATCAGAATTTTGAATTGCATTTTTAACGACTAAAACTTTTTCTAATTCATTCAAAACTCTTATATTAGTTTTATTTGAAAAAAAACTTTTGATAGAGTTTACTTGTGTTTCACCGATGCCATCAATGTTTAACAAGTCCTCATAATCAGTTTGAATAGATAAATTTTTAAATTTTGAAAATGATTTAAAATGTTTTGACAACAACTTTGCATTCTCTAATCCTATATGTCTAATTCCTAACGAGTAAATTAATCTTTCTAAAGAAATATTTTTTTTTTGATTAATTGAATATATTAAATTTTTAACAGATAATTGACCCCAGCCATCTAGTTTTTCTATTTTTGAATAATCTAATTTAAATATATCTTGAGGGAATTTTATAAATTTTAATTTCCAAAAATTTTCGACTATTTTTTTTCCAAAACCGTCTATATTAAAAGCCTCTTTTGAAACAAAATGTTTTAATTTTTCAATTGATATTTTATCACAATTATAACCCTCGCTAGAACATCTCCTAACTGCATCAACTTTTTTTGTTATCTTATTAAATTCTTTAATTGTTTTTGATCCACATGAAGGACAATTTTCTGGAAAAATAAATTTTTTAGAATTTTTTAATCTTTTTTTTATATCTACAGAAAGTATATGCGGTATGACATCGCCTGCTCTCTCTATAACAGCCGTATCGCCTACTCTAATATCTTTTCGGTTGATTTCATCTTCGTTATGTAATGTTGCGTTTGAAACTATAACTCCTCCAATATTAATTGGCTTTATCTTCGCAACTGGCGTTAAGGCACCAGTTCTTCCAACTTGAATCTCTATGTCTAAAATTTGAGAAATACCTTTATTAGATGAAAATTTGTGAGCAATTGCCCACCTAGGGGCGTTAGCAACATTTCCTAATCTTTTTTGCATTGCAAAATCATTAACTTTGTAAACTATTCCATCTATATCAAAATCTATATTGGCTCTTTTTTTTTCGATTTCTTGATAATTTTTCATTAAATTTTTTATACCTGAATTTAAAACATTTAATGGATTTGTCTTAAATCCCCATTCAGTTAATTTTTTTAAAAAGTCTGATTGATTATTAACAAATAAACCTTTTTCATATCCAAATGTATAAGCAATAAATTTTAAAGGTATTTTTTTTGTCTGTTCAGGATCTTTTTGTCTTAGGGAACCTGAGGCCGCATTTCTTGGATTTGCAAATTTATCTTTAATTTTTTGAAAATCACTATTTTGTATAAATACTTCACCTCTAATATCTATTTCTTGAGGAAATTCTTTTGAATTAATAAATTTAGGAATATCTTCAACAGTCAAAAGGTTTGATGTTATATCTTCTCCCTCTTTGCCATCTCCTCTAGATAATCCTTTAGAGAATTCACCATTAATATAAGTTAAAGATGCAGAAATTCCATCTATCTTGGGTTCGGCGGTATAACTAATTCTAAAGTTCTCTTCTAGAGAAAGAAAATTTTTTATTTTTTTTTCAAAGTTAACAAGATCATTTTCTGTAAAAGCATTTCCCAAAGAAAGCATTGGAACTCTATGCAAAACTTTTTTAAAATTTTTTGATGGTTTATAACCTACCTGTTCTGTTGGAGAATTACTCTTGTTTAAAAAATTATATTTTTTTTCAAATTCAATTATTTCTTTTTTAAGAAGATCATAATCTGCATCTGATATTTCAGAATTATTTTCATCATAATAAACTTTATTATAATACTTTATTAGTTTAATTTTTTTTAAATATTCTTTTTTGATCAAGCTCTTTTTCATATTAATCAAAAAGCTTTTTAAATTTATCTATTACACCTTTCTTATCTTTTTTATTAGGAATAATCTCTTTGTAATCTTTATTAAAAATTTTGTAAGATTTTTTATACCATTTGCTTGACTGATAATTATAACCCAAAAGACTTGCATATTTTTTAGACTCCTCAACTAATCCTATTTGGTAATTTATTTCAACTAAACGATGTAATGCTTCTTCAACAAAAATTGTTTGATCATAATTTTCAACTACATTTTTATATCTATTTATGGCAGCAATCCATTTATTCTTTTTTTGATAATGTCTACCTAAATACATTTCTTTAGACGCGAGGACGTCTTCGATCAAATCTAATTTAAATTTAGCATCTAAAGCAAAATCTGTATTTGGGTAATCATTTACAACTATTACAAATTTTTCCTTTGCTTTCAGAAGAGGTTCAATATCCCTTTTTTCATCCTCAATCATTTCATAATAACATATTCCAATTAAATAATGAGCATAAGAAATATCTCTATCCTTTGGGTATGTTTTTAAATACCTATTTAAATTTGACAATGCTTCTGAATAATAATTTTGTAAATAATATGAATATGCTGCCATCAAGGCTGATTTTGGCGCCCAACTAGATTGAGGAAATAACAGTTCAGCCTCTAAAAATTTTTGAGCTGCATTATATGTGTCATTTATTTTAAGTTTTTCGTAGCCCTCATTGTAGGCAATCGTCATTTCTAATTCTTGACTTATTTTATTTATATTTTTTACTTCAGGCTCTTTCTTTGAACATGAAAAAAGTATTATCAATATAGTACATGCTATAGATAATTTTAGATAAACCATAGAGCTTTTATATATTCTTCGACAGAGATTTTAAAGTTCTATATGTTCTATGCTATTGACTTCAAAAGGCTTCTATTTATCAAAGTATGAGGCAAGTTTCTTTCTTTAATTTCAATCAAAGAAAAATTTGCATTATCATTAAAAACACGTTTCAAAAGTTCATTTGTTAAAAAATGTCCACCTCTAGAACAATTAATACTTCCAATTATTCTATAACCTGACGTAAATAAATCACCAATACAATCAAGTATTTTGTGATTTACAAATTCTTTTGAATTTCTTAACCCGCCTTCATTTAAAATCTCATTATCTTTAACAACTATAGCATTATCTAAACTTCCGCCTTTAGCCAAACCAACTTTCTTAATTGCTTCAATGTCCTCAAATAAACAAAAAGTTCTTGAATTAAAAATATCTTGCAGATTATCTTGATAAACATTTATTTTATTACTTTGTTTTCCTATCACTGGATTTTTATAATTTAATTCATAATTAATATCTAAACTTAATTTTGAAGGTTCAATAGATATTGATCTATCTCCATCATTAAATTCAATTTTTTTATTTATTTTAATTATTTTTATTGGAGCTTGAGACACTTCAAAACCTGCAGGAATAATTTTTTCTATAAACTCCTTCGCTGATCCATCTAAGATCGGCACCTCTTCATTATCTAATTCTATCAAAACATTATCTATTCCAAGACCAAATAATGCTCCCATTAAATGTTCAATAGTTGAAACTTTAACCCCAAATTCATTTGATATAGTTGTATTTAGCGATGTATTACTTACATTTAGATAATTCGGATAAACAATATTATTGGCATTTAAGTCTACTCTTTTAAATATAATTCCAGTATCTGGGTTTGCGGGTTTAATTGAAACATTTACACTAACTCCGGTATGCAATCCAACGCCACTAAATGATATAGCATTTTTAATTGTTTTTTGATTTAAATAAGACACAAAGAGACTATAAATGGACTATTATTTTTAATGAAAACAACAAATGTTACGGTAAAAAACAATACTAACTAAATAGTAGAAAAAATTTCTCAAAAAAACCTCGATTTTTATGAATTTTTGGCACCAATTGAACTTCATTTAAATTTGATCCCTCCAAAATTTTACAAATCATTAAGGGAAATTTAATTCTTTGGCTTTTGAAGAAACTCATAACGTATTTCTTATGGACATATTTATTAATCTTTACTTGATATTTTTCCAATACTTTTTCTAAATGATATGAAAAACTATCGGGTATTGAGATGAAGTTTACAATTAAACTTAACTCATCTGTTAAAATCTCTTTTTCAAAATGGTCAAAATTTTTACCATCAATCAAATAATTGTTAATAATCATATGCATTATTTTTTGATCTTTATAGCTTTTCTGAAATAATTCTTTTGCTTCTATAAGTAAACTTTTTATGTCTTTATAATTTATATTTTTCTTATAACTTTTTTTTTTAATTCCAATTTGTGTTTGAAGTATTTGCTCATTTTCTATTACGATAAATATATTTTTAATAAATTTACTATTTAACTTTTCTATTTTTATAATGTTTTCATCAAGAAAATTATCTAGACTTAAATCGTCTAGAGAATTGCTGTCTATTGAAATTTCATTACTAAATAAATTTTCTAATTTAATTTTATCAAATAAATAAATTTCAAATTTATTTTCTGAAATACATAGATAAGTTTCGGTATTATTTTCTTCACTCATTTAAAATAATTTGATTTTTGATTCTGGCATCAATAATTTTTATATTTGAAAACTTTTTATCGTTAAAAAATTCAAATAGATAGTCTAGTGAAATATCTTCAGATTTTTCGGGTAATTTTAATATTTTATTATTCTTAAATTCTATATCCCATCTTTTTGATGGAAAAAAATATAAGTTTTTAACTTGGCTATATTCAAATTTAGATTTATCAAAAATTTTTTTAAATTTCAAAAAACTCATCTATATTTGGTTTTCCAAAAATAAATGGCAATTCGTCATTACCTTGATAATTGTCTGATAGCTTTCCATTTGATCCAACAATAAAAGTATTCCCATCTATATTAATCTTTGCAAGAAATTTCGTTTTAACAATAAAAATTTTTATAGACGACGGATAATTTTTAAAAACGTTATATTTTTCAACCAGGGGATTAGTTTCCAATATTTTTTTAATTTTTTCACCATCTAGAAAAAATATATTATCTAATTTTAGATCAGCGATCTTTTTGGTAATAATTCTATTTTCTTTATTTTCAAAACCATCGACATTGATTGATTTAATTTTATTTATTTCAATATTTCTAAGATTTATATTGTTAATCGATCCAAACATAATAAGTAAAAAAAAATAAATAATACTTTTTTTACTTTTTCGTAAATGCATCTTTTAAAATCCACTCAATTAATTTTATAAAACTTATTCCTTGGTATGATGCTATTTCAGGTACTAGAGATAATTTAGTCATTCCTGGTTGAGTATTTATTTCTAATAAATAAAACTTTCCATTATAAAATTTAAAATCTGATCTTGTTACTCCATTGCAGCCAATAACTTTATGAGCTTTTAAAGCTATATTAAGAACATGGTTTAATTTTTTTTTTGGTAAATCAACTGGAATTAAATGTTGGGTTTTTGCTTTTGTATCGTATTTTGCTTGATAATCATAAAATTTTCTTTTTGGCTTAAGTTCAATTGCACCTAATTTTTTATTTCCCATAATTGCAACTTGAATTTCTCTTCCACTTATAAATTGTTCAATCATTACTTTCTTGTAATTTTTAATTGAATTTAAAGCTTTAATTAAATTTTTTTTGTTACAAATATAAACGTTTACACTTGAGCCTTCATTAAAAGGTTTTACGACAACTGGAAACTTTAACTTACGATTTATTTTATTTATTAATTCTGAATTTTTTAAGTTATATGAATAGGAAAAAAACTTTGGAGTTTTAATTTTATTTTTAATGAACAATTTTTTTGAAATTTCTTTGTCCATAGCTATAGATGATGGAATTACACCTGAATGTGTATAAGGAATATTAAATTGTTCTAGGATAGTTTGGATATAACCGTCTTCACCAAATTGACCATGCAATGCATTAAATATTACATTTGGTTTAAAAATTTTTATATTTATTTCTAGATTTTTATCTGGTTCAGATATTTTAACTTTATAACCATTTTTTTTTAATTCTTTAGCAACCTGTAACCCTGTATCAAGACTAATTAGTCTCTCTTTAGAAATTCCTCCAGATAATATAAGTACTTTTTTTTTCAATTTATTCTAATATCTTTATTTCTGTTTCTAATTTAATACCTGTTTTTTTAAACACACTATCTGAAACAAAATCAATTAATTTTTTCATATCTTCAAACTTAGCATTACCTTTATTTACAAAAAAATTACAGTGTTTTTCAGAGATACACGCATCTCCAAATGATTTGTCTACTGAGACTGAGTCTTTGATTAATTGCCAAACTTTTTTATCTGATTGATCTATAGGATTTTTAAAAGTACTACCACTCGTTTTTATTTTAGTTGGTTGAGCTTTTTCCTTTTTTTGTTTAAGTAGCTTTATTTCATTTTTTATAATATCTTTTTTTTTTTTAAATCCTTTAAATGATGCGCTTAGAAAAATAAGATCATCTGCTAAGTTGCTATCTCTATATTTAAAATTTATATCTTTAGAAGATATTGTAATTACTTGTCCTGACTTATTAAGAGCCTGAATAGAAATTAAAATATCTTTAAACTCTCTATTAAAACAACCTGCATTCATTTTTATTCCGCCGCCAACTGTACCAGGAATACAAGATAGAAATTCAAAACCGCCTAAGCCATTTTCCATTGCAAATTCTGATAATAATTTATCTGTAACTGCACTACCTGCTATAATTATTTCTTCATTTAGTAAGGAGATATTATTAAAATTATTTGTAAGTTTGATGACAACTCCATTGAATTTTTTATCGGTAATTAAAGTATTTGAGCCAGCTCCTAATATAAATATTTTTTCATCATTAGGAATTTTTTTGAGAAATTTAATTAATTCTTTTAAGTTATCTGCTTTATAGAAAGCTTTTGTTTTACCTCCTATATTAAACCAATTTTTTTTTTTTAAATCATAATCGAGCTTTAAATTATTACTAAATTCTTGAATTAAATCTTTTACATCAATTTTCATGATAATAATTTAGGCATTTCTCGCATCCAACTCGAGATAGTTCCTGCACCCATCCCAATAACAATTTTTTTTCCAAATATATTTGCTTTAATAAATTTTGCTAATTTAAATTTGTCATCAACTAAAAATAATTGGACTCTTGAATTTTTGATAATTTCTTTTGCAAATTGTAAATAGCTAAATCCTAGCTTTAATTTTTCTCCTGCAGTATAAATTGGAAACAAAATTACCTTATCTGCATTTTTAAATGCAAAAGTAAATTCTTTTTTTAAATCTTTTAATCTTGATATTCTGTGTGGTTGAAAAATGCATATCTTTTCATAGCTTTTATAAACATTTTTTACTCCATCCAGCACTTCTTTAATTTCTGTAGGATGGTGTGCGTAGTCATCGTAAAAATCTACATTATTAAAATTAAAAATTTTATTAAATCTTCTTTGAACTCCTTTAAAATTTTTAAGTCCTTTTTTTATATTTTGTATGGGCAAACCTACTGTTAAAGCTAATGCTGCTGCAGCTACAGAGTTTTTAATATTATGAGTTCCTAATAAAGGAATTTTAAACTTTTTAATTAATTGATTTTTTTTATTGGGTAATTTTATACTTAAGTCAAACTCAGAGTATTCCTTAAGTTGTTTTATGTTTTTAATACAAAAATTTGATTTTGCGTTTAAACCATATGTGTAGAAGTTTTTGTTTTTAATATTTTTAATTAAATTTTTATTATTTTTGTCATCTAAACAAATAAATGATTTTCCAAATGAAGGAACTTTGTTAACAAAATTTTCAAAATATTTATTTAATTTATCCATAGTTCGATAATAATCCATATGCTCTCGATCTATATTAGTGATGATAGAATATGTTGGGGGTATAAAAATAAAACTTCCATCTGACTCGTCTGCCTCTAATATAGACCAATCACTTTTCCCAAGCTTTGCAGAGTTATTAATTGAATTTATTACTCCACCATTGATTATTGTAGGGTCAATTTTTGTTTCTTGAAATATAGATGCTATCAAAGATGTTGTTGTGGTTTTACCATGTGATCCAACTACTACAATATTTTTTGTTAAAGAGACTATGTTGGCTAACATTTCTCCCCTTTTATAAATAGGTAATTTTTTTTTTTTGGCCTCAATTAACTCAGGATTATTTTTTTTAATAGCCGAAGATATAACCAGGATTGTGCCCTTATTTATATTTTGTTTCTTATGTCCAATGAAAACTTTTATTTTTTCTTTTCTTAATCTTTCGATATTTTTATTGTTTGCAACATCACTTCCTTGGACTTTAAAACCTTTACCTTTCATTATTAATGCTAGGCCGCTCATACCTATTCCACCTATTCCAACGAAATGTATCAGTTCTGATTTTGCTAATTTAATTTTCATTAATAATTTTTAGTATTTTTTGATTAACATTATTCCAAGTATTTTGATAATTTAATTTCTGTAAATTATTTTTTTTTGTCATGTAATCCTGACCTTTATTTGTCAATTTTAGCAAAAATTTCTCAAATTTTTGATCATCAAAATCTTTTTGATCGATTATCCAGCAACAATCCTGTTCCTCATAATATTTTGCATTTTCATACTGATGATTATCTTTTGATGATGGAAGTGGTATTGCTATAAAAGGAATATTTAAAAAGGATAGTTCAGCTAAACTAGATGCTCCAGCTCTTGTTATGCATAAATCTCCTTGTTTTAAAACCTCACTAAGATTGTGATCAAAACTGAAAACTCTATTTTCAATATTATTTTGAAAATAAAAATCTTTTAAAAAATTTATATTGTTCTCGCTTGTTTGATGAATAATTTTTATAGATGCTTGTTTTGCTACACTAACAAAAGATTTATTCAAGAGCTCATCAAAGATTTTTGCTCCCTGACTACCTCCTATGATTATAATTGTGAATAAATTATCATGTTTTGGATACACACTAGTTTCATAATATTCTTTTCGTATCAAAGGTTTAATAGTAATTAATTTATGATTAATTCCAGATGGTAAATTAATTAAATTCTTCGAATAACATATTAATTTTTTTGAAAAATTTAAAAAAAATTTATTTGCTCTTCCAAGAACCATATTTGGTTCAATTAAAAAAATTTTAATACCCAATATTTTTGCTGCAAAACATAACGGCAAAGACATATAGCCACCTGTAGAAATTAAAATTGAAATATTATTTTTTTTTAACAAAAAAAAAGATTTAACAGTTAGAAAAAATATTTTTAAAAATGACAAAGGAAGAAGGAAATAGTTATTTAGTTTTGGGGTATTAATTACTAATGCATTGTAATTCTTATCTAAATATAGAAGACCTCTTATATCAGTAGAAATCAAAGTTTCATGAGTATTCTTTAAATGATTATAAATTGTAATTGCTGGCAACACATGACCGCCAGATCCACCTGTAGAAATTAAAACTTTTTTTGTCATTTATTAAGTTATTTTTCTCTTTGTTAAATTTAAAATTATCCCAGCTAATATTGATGTACTTATTATCGATGAACCACCATAACTTAAAAAAGGCAGTGTCATTCCAGTGGTTGGAAATAATCTTATATTAACCCCAATATGAATAGTAGCTTGCATTAATATTAAACTAATGGACCCGATTAAAATAAGTTTAACTTTATCATTTGTCTCAAAACTTATTTTTTTAAAAACCATATAGATTAAGATCAAAAACAATAACAATATCAACATTATGGCAACAACACCAAACTCTTCAGAAATTACTGAGATAATATAGTCAGTATGAGCTTCAGGGACTTTATTTTTAAGAACTCCTTCACCTATGCCCTTTCCAAAGAAGCCTCCACTTTTAATTGACTCTAATGCTTTATCAGATTGAAAATTATGAGTACCTGTTTCTCTATTAAAAAATGAAAAAATACGTCCTTGGATATAATCAAACCTAGGAACATAAATAATAAGATAAGCAAGCAAAGACGCACCAGCAATAAATATTGCTAAAAGAATATATATATTAATTCCTGATGTGAAAATTAGAACTGCCCAACAAAATATAACTAATAAAGTTTGGCCGATATCTGGTTGAGCGATTAACAGTAAAGAAATGACAGATATTACAAAAATAGATATCAAATACTTAAATGAAATATTTGATTTAATATCACATAGAATAGTTGCTAAAATTATTATCAAGAATGGTTTTAGGACTTCTATGGGCTGAAATCTTGGTAAGAAAAATAACTCTATCCATCTTTTAGAACCTTTAACTTCAACACCAATGAATGGAACTAAAAATAAAGCAATAAGCGAAATAAAAAAAAGAATAATAGAGTATTTATATAATTGATCTGAATTTAATAAGGAAAATATATAAATAACAAATATTCCAATTAACACATAAATCAAATGTTTAAAAAAGAAGAAATAACTGTTGGTATCTAACTTATCAGAAGCTATTAGAGAAGTTGAAACTAAAGAAAAAAATAATCCAATAATAAATAATAAACTTATTAGTAAAAAAATAGATTTATCTATATTTTTCCACCAAAGATAATAAAACTTGTAAACAATACTATCGCTTTGCATTTATATACTTTTTAATTATCTGATTAAAATAATGCCCTCTATCTTCAAAATTTTTGAAACTATCAAATGAAGTTCCAGCTGGACTGAAAAAAATAATATTTTTTTTAGATTGTTGGATATTAATTTCTGAAAAAATAACTTTAAGAGTTTCTTGTAAATTTTTAAAATTTTTAATTTTTAATCTATTTTTTAAAATTCTTATAAATTTTCTATAATGTGATCCAAAAATATAAGCTTTGATATTTTTGTACTTTATTTTTGATAGTTTAAATTTATCTCCTTTTTTTGGAATTCCTCCTAAGATCCAATAGGTATCATTTAAATTTTTTAATATATTTTCCGAGGAAGCAAAACTTGTAGATTTAGAATCGTTAATTATTGTTAGATTTTTTTTATCAAATATAATTTGTTGTCTGAAATCTAGACCTTTAAATTTATTAATGGTTTGAATTAATTTTTTGTAATTAAGTTTTAATTTTGGAGCAATTTTTAATATAAATGACAAATTTTCTTTATTGCCATCAGATAAAAAATATTTATTGGTAATTTTATTAAATTTTTTATCTATACTTGAAGTCTGTACTCTATAGATTTTTGAACTATATTTATTTTTAATTAATTTTTTAGTTATTAGTTCATCCTCTTTTTTTACGTATGCAAGAGATCCTCTTATTTGAGATTTTAATAATTTAAATTTTGCATTTACATAATTTTTTAAACTTTTATGTCTTTCAATGTGATCTGGGGAAATGTTTAAAATGACAGCATATTTTGATCTAAATAAGCTACTGTAATCTAGCTGATAAGAAGAAGCCTCTATTACAAAGATTGTTTTTTTTGTAATATTTTTTTCTGATAATGCTGGATTACCAATATTGCCAATAAGTCTCGAGTCTCTTTTTTGATCGATTAAAGCATCATGTAAAATTTTAGCAGTTGTAGATTTGCCGTTGGTTCCAGTAATCGTAATACTTTCATTGTTATAAAATGAAAACAAAACATCAAGGTCAGTATGAATTTTTTTAGAATTTTTTTTTAAAAAATTCGATAATTTACAATTTGAAATATCAATTCCGGGACTAATAATAATTCTATCAAAATTTATTTTTTGAATTTGTTCGTATCTAATTATTTTTTTTTTTAGATTTAAAGTATTTTTTTGATTGTCATCAAACAAATATACATCAGACTTGTTTTTTAAAAATTTATAAGATGAAATGCCGCTCTTTCCTAAACCATAAATTAATATTTTTTTTCTTAAAAAAATATTATTAAATATTTTCATTATCTTAATTTTAAGGTGGCTAAACCAATCATTGCTAATATGATAGAGATAATCCAAAACCTAATTACAACTGTTGACTCTGGCCAGCCCTTTTTCTCAAAATGATGGTGAATGGGTGCCATTTTAAAAATTCTTTTTCCAGTAAGTTTAAAAGAAATCACCTGAACCACTACTGAAACTGCCTCTAGTACAAAAAGTCCACCAGTAATAGCTAAAACAATTTCATGCTTTGTAATAATTCCAACTGCACCTAAAGATCCTCCAAGAGATAGTGAGCCTGTGTCTCCCATAAAAATTTTAGCTGGTGGAGCATTAAACCATAAGAAACCTAAACAAGAGCCAATAATTGCCCCGCAAAAAATTGATACTTCACCAGTTCCTTCTATGTAAGGAATTTGTAAATAATTTGAAAATACGATGTTTCCAGTAACATAACTTATAAAAGCAAAACATGCTGCAACCAATATTACAGGCACTGTTGCTAGACCATCTAATCCATCCGTAAGATTAACAGCATTTGACGAACCAATAATTACGAATATTGCAAATGGTATAAAAAACCATCCAAGGTTTATGATTAAATTTTTAAAGAATGGAAAATATAAATTATTTAAATCTTGATAGTCGTTTAAATAAACAAAAAAACTTACACCAATAATTGCTAATATTATTTGTGAAGTTATTTTAAACTTTGAAGAAATCCCTGATGAGTTGCTAAATTTTATCTTCTTAAAGTCATCATATGCTCCTAATAAACCAAAAGTAATTGCAATGTAGATACAAAATAAAATATTAATATTTGATAAATCTGCCCAAAATATTACTGATACCAATAAGCCGAATAAAATTATTAAACCTCCCATTGTTGGTGTGCCAATTTTTTTAACTATATGATCTTCAGGTCCATCATCCCGAATTGGATTTAAAATTTTTTGTTTTGAAAAAAATTTAATAAAAGGACCTCCAATAATAAGCACAATAACCAATGAGGTGAAAAAAGATAAACCTGTTCTAAAAGTTAAATATTTAAATACATTTAAAAAACTAAAAGTATCTACAAAATTTAATAAAAATTGATAAAGCATTTAATGCAATCCTTTCAGATCTTTTACTATGTCGTTGAATCCTGTCGCAAGTGAGGCTTTAATCATTAAATAATCATTATTATTTAAATCTTTTCTGATTAATTCAATGATTTGAGACTTGTTTAATAAAATCCGGCCTTTTTTGGCTTTTGAGATACTTTCAAATATTATGGATGCCATTTTACCTTTCACAAATACCTTGTCTATCTTGGTTTGATTAATTATTGGAGCAATAGATTTATGAAGCTTTTTAGAATGTCTACCGAGCTCTAACATGTCACCAATTAGTAGATATTTATTTGATTTTTTTGAGCTTATTTTATCAAAATTTTTTATTGCTGATTTTAATGATAGAGGATTTGAATTATAACTTTGATCAATTAAATTAATTTTTTTATTATCAATTTTTACTAGAGAATGGTCTCCTCTTCCTTCAGGAATTTTAAAATTGAGAAAAATATTTTCATTAAGTTTAAATATATTTTTATAAATACTGATAACTGCTAAAGCAGAAAGTGTGTTGGATATATTGTTTTGAAAATCGTTAGATAATACAAAATACCTTTTTTTATTATTTAATCTAATATTAATTCTAAAATTTTTTCCAAAGGGCTGTATATTATTTAATTTAATGTCTGATTTCTGACTTTTAATACCAAAAGAAACTACTTTAATTTTCTTTTTTTTGGCAATTTTTTTATGTAATTGAAAAAAACTGTCATCTGCATTTAATACAGCATAACCATTAGGCTTTATATTATTAATAATTTCAGATTTTGCCAAAGCAATTTGTTTAATATTTTTAAAATTTTTAGCATGTGCATAATTTATATTTGTTATCACACCAACATCTGGTTTTATAATTTTAGACAAATAGTCAATTTCTCCTTTTTTATCCATTCCAATTTCTAAAATTCCAAATTCATCATTTTGTTTTAAATTAAAAAGACTTAAAGGAACCCCAAATTTATTGTTATAAGATTTTGGAGAAATACTTACTTTTGAAATTTTACTTAATACGTTACCCAACAATTCTTTAAGTGTAGTTTTGCCACAACTGCCTGTGATAGCTATAATATTTGTATCAATACTTTTTCTAAAATTTTTTGAAATACCTATTAAGAAATTCAGAGTATTGCTTACTTTAATCTGTCGATTTATATTAAATTTTTTTTGAATTTTATTCACTACAGCTAATGATGCTTTTTTTTTGAATGATTGTGAAACAAATTTATTACCGTCATTTTTTTTTCCCTTAATAGCAAAAAAAATATCATTTTTAGTAACTTCTTGAGAGTTAATTCTTGCTGTTTTTAAAGATATGGAAGCAGATATTTTTTTAATTTTAGCTGCCTCTTTAACAACATTTAATTTTAAATTATCTGATAAATTATTATTTTTATACTTAATAGCATTGAGAATTACCTTTCTGTCTGAAAAGAAAATTTTCTTATTTCCAATATCTTGTGTTTTCTCATGGCCTTTCCCAGCAACCAACAAAATATCCCCTGAGTTCAAATTATGAATGGCTTGTGTTATTGCTGTTGCTCTATTAGATATTTCAATAATTCTCTTTTTTTTAATTCCCTTTTTTATATCTCTTCTTATTTTTTGAGGATTTTCAAATCTAGGATTATCATTTGTTAGAATGATACTATCTGCAAAATCACTAACTACTTTCCCCATTTTTGATCTTTTATTTTGATCCCTATTTCCCCCACAACCGAATAACACTGTGATTGTTTTATTAGGAAATTGTTCTCTAAGATTTAAAAGACAAGTTTTTAGAGCATCAGGCGTATGAGCGTAATCAAGAATTACTTTTGATTGATTTTTAATTTTACCTATTTTTTCAAACCTTCCCTCAACAGTTTTTAATTTTGGAATTGTATTTAAAATTTTATTTATACTAATACCGCTATATTTTGCTGCAATTATTGCCATCAAAACATTTTTTAATTGTATTTTTCCAATTAAATTTAAATTTATATTCCTTATTGAGCTATTTAATTTAATTTTAAGAAATTGACCCTCTCCTTTAAAGTTATGAGATAAAAGCTCTAGATTATTTTTCCCATCATTAAGTGTATGCAATTTTAATTTCTTATTAATTGCAATTTTTCTTATGTTTTTAAACTCAGGTATAAATTGATCTGTAATTATATTTCCTCTTTTTGAGATTAGGTTTTCAAATAAATAAAGTTTTGCATTTAAATAGTTTTTTAAATTTTTATGATAATCAAGATGATCCTGGGATAGATTAGTAAATATACCTGAATTAAACTTTAAACCATCTAATCTATTTTGCTTTAAACCATGGCTTGAGGCTTCCATAATTACATTCTCTATTTTTTGATTTTTCAACTTGCTTAATATTTTAGCCAATTTGATTGGATCTATTGTTGTATTAGATAAATTCAAATTAATACTTTTTGATTTAACACCTAATGTACCAATTGAAGCACCTTTTTTATTATTTAATTTTAATATTTGATAATAAAAATCTGCAACCGATGATTTTCCGTTAGTACCAGTAACTGCAATTAAATTTTTTGGTTTTTTATTATAAATTTTAAAAGCAGTTTCAGCTAATAATTTTCTTACATTCTTTGTATGAATATATAAAATTCCATTTTGGAATTGATTTGTTTTTCTTTCAGTAACAATAATTTTTGATCCTTTTTTAATTGCTTTAGTAATAAATTTATTACCATCAATAGAATTTCCTTTGATTGCAAAAAAAATATTATTTTTTTTAATACTCTTCGTATTAAATGAAATTCCTGAAAAGGAAAAATTTCTATAATTTTTATTTATGTTATGAAAGTAGTTTCCTAGAAGCATAATTAATTAACCTCTATATATTTTGTGGCTAAAATAGGCCCGATTTTATCTATGACCTTTCCAGCAACCTCTACTGAAGTCCAGCCAGCAGTATTATAAAGTGTACCCTTCCAGCCTCCTTTTCGGTGTCTATACTTATAATAATAATCTTTAGATTTTTTTGGAGTATCTAACATTACAACAAAAACAAATTGTGGATTTGAAGTGGGAAAAATGGAGGCAAAAGTATTTATTTTTGCTTCAGAATATGCTCCTCCCTCAGGTTGATCAGCAGTTCCTGTTTTTCCACCAACTTCATAATTTTGAACATCTGCAAATTTAGCTGTGCCTTCCTCAGTATTTACAATTTTTCTTAAAGCCTTAACAACTTGTTCCGAAATACCTCTGTTTAATATTCTCTCGTTTTTTTGTTTAAAATTATTTTCTTTAAAAATTAATGTTGGCTTAATTTCATAACCACCATTTGATAAAACCGCATAACCTTTTGCCAATTGAAGAATTGTAGTCGCTACTCCATGTCCAAAAGAAGCTGTAGCTAATCTGCATTTCCCAAAATCATAATTTTTTTGAGGAGCAACTTCTTCAATATCAAAATCAATATCACTTAACACCCCAACTTTTTCTAAAAATAATTTAAATTTTTCTGGGCCAATTTTTTGAGCAATTCTGACAGATCCTATATTTCCAGATCTAACTAAAATTTGCTCTGCAGTTAAATCTGGCGGTATTTCATTATCATACTCACCTATTCTGTATTTATCACATTTAATTGATTTGGGTAAATCTAAAAATTCAGTTTCTGGGTTAATTACCTTTTCATTTAAGGCGCTAGCAAAAGTAAATGCTTTAAATACAGAGCCGAGTTCATATGTTCCTTTAGTTACCCTGTTAATATAATTTACATCTGTAATATTTTGTCTTTCATTTGGATTAAAATCTGGCAAAGAAACTAGTGATAAAATATTACCATTATTAACATCCATTAAAATGGCTGCACTACCTTTGCTTTTAAAAATTTCCTGATATTTAATTAATTCTTTTCTTATTAAAAACTGAATATCCTTATCTAGAGTAAGTCTTATGGGTTTTTTTGATTGTCTAAGTTTGTCATTCAATGATTTTTCCAATCCAGAAATACCGTTATTGTCATCGTCTATCTGACCCAAAACATGACTAAAAAGATTTTTTTGTGGGTACATTCTTAAAACTCTTTCTTCTGGGACTAGAGATTTATCCCCCAGTTTCATTATTTTTTCGTAATTTTCCTCTGAAATTTTCTTCTCTAAATAAAAAAATTTCTTAGTTTTTATTTTTTTTTTAATTTCATTAAAATTTTTATCAGGAAAAATAATATTTAAACTTAGAAGTAATTTTTTTTTATTAATTATATCTGAAGTTTTTAAACCAATATCGATAGATTTAACTGTCTTAGCTAAATAATTTCCATTTATATCTGTAATGTCTGCTCTATAGAGTTTATTTGAAGTCACAAATAAATTGCTTCTTTGTTCTAAATTATCTTTTTGTGAGCCTAGATGAATTAAGTGAATTGTGTAAATCAAATAGATAATAAAAAAAATGAAAAAAATAAAAGCTACACGATTAAATTGAATATTTAATCCATTCTCTTTTTTCTTAAATATAAAATCACTTTCGTAGTCTTCTATAGTTAATTTCGATTTATTATCAGCCATTACTCTTTTATAATTTTAAAATTTTGGATTTTATTTATATCGTCTGAAATATTATAAATTTTTAGGTCATTTATATTTTTTTGAATTAACTCATCCTCAAAATACTGTGATTGATATTCAAGCAATCTTTCTGCAGAACTTAAATAATCATACTCTAAGGATACATTTTCAAATTCAGACTTTAAAACTCGAATACTCTCTTTTGCTGTAAATATTTCATCCTCAATCTGTTTAGTCGAATTTTTTATTATTGCAGTTGATAAGACTAAAAAAAAAATCACTAACGCTAAAACAAACTTTTTCACAGTTTGTCTCCATATTTTTCGATTTCAATATAATTTCTGAATTTCTCCTCTATATCGGTATCGAAATTATAAAAATCAGTTTTTTTTATTGCATATCTAAATTTAGCAGATCTAGACGGTGGATTTTCACTTAACTCTTCTTCTGAGGGAGTTATTGGTTTTTTTTGAATTAAATTAAATAATGTATCAGCTTGTTTTACAAAAGGGCTATATCGTGAAATACTTTTATTTTCAGAAAGGCTTTTAAAAAAATATTTTACTATTTTATCCTCTAAAGAATGGAAAGTAACTACCCCTAGAATCCCTCCTTTTTTTAAAACTTTAGTGGCATTAATAAGCCCATAAATTAATTCGCTTATTTCTTTATTTACAAAAATTCTAAGTGCCTGAAAAACTTTGGTTGCATTGTGAACTTTAAAATTTTTTCTTTTTTTTGATTTATCAATAATTTCAACTAAAGATTTAGTGTCAATTTCATTTTTAGATCTCTCTTTATTGATATTTCGTGCAATGTATTTTGCTTCTTTTTCGTCACCAAAAAATTTAAAAATCTTTTCTAATTCTTTTTCATCAAGTTTATTTATTACATCCTCTGCAGAATAGTTATTTAAACCTAACTGCATATTTAATTTACCATTTGCTTCAAATGAAAGTCCTTTTTCTGGATCTTTTATCTGAGTATAAGAATAACCAAGATCAAAAATTACTCCTGTTATATTTTCGTTTTTAAGCTTTAAATTATTTAATTGACTAAATTTAATATTTTTAAAAATAAATCTATCTTTAAAACTTTCTTTTAATTGGTTAGCAATTTTTGCACTCTCTATATCTCTATCTAGAGCTATTACGTTTGTATTTTCAAAGTCTAAAATTTTTTTGGTATAACCACCTTGACCAAAGGTGCAATCAATAAATGTGCCACCATGTTGAGGGGAAATAACGCTAATAATTTCTTTTAGCAGTACCGGATAATGCTTTTGCATTTTCGGTACTATGGTGGCGTCCATTTATTTCTTGGAAGACCATTAATTTTTTTGTCTTCTTAAGAATGCTGGTATCTCAAGATCATCTTCTTCTTCCTCATTTGAGGACATCAAATCTTCAGAACTTGAATTTTCAGGTTCTGAACTAAATAAATCTGGTGCATCAGAATCAACTCCAAATTCTTTTAAATCATTAAAAGATTCTTCCTTGCTAATAGAATCTTGAAACTCTTCCTGATTAGTTTCTGTAGCTTCTTGCGTAAAAGATTTCTCCATTTGATTAACCGAATTATCCTCAACTATACTCTCACTTTCCATGCTAGTATTTTGAACAAACTCTTCATTCATCATTTGATTATGAGAGCTTTCAGCTTGTTGATCTTGTAAAATCTCATTTTCAAGTTTTAAAGCGTTAGCACCATGTGTAATTGGGTTTGACGCTGTTGTATTTGAAAAATTGAAAGATTGGGATGATCCCATGTTTGAGAAATCAGAATAACCTGGATTTCGGTTTTGAATTCTATGAACCATATTTACTACTGATTTTGACTCTGGTTGCTGGCCATCTAAAGATGTAGCAACAATTGATACTCTCATTTTTCCATCTAGCTCTGTATCGGTGATTGCACCAATAATTAATTCTGCTTCAGGATCAACTTCAGCTCTTACTTTATTTACCGCTTCATCAACTTCAAAAAGTTTAAGGTCTTTACCACCAGTAATATTTACTAGTAATCCTTTTGCACCTTTTAAAGTGTAATCATCTATTAATGGATTACTGATTGCCATTTCTGCAGCTTTTAAAGCTCTACCTTCTCCTTCTGCTTCTCCAGTTCCCATCATAGCTTTACCCATTGCTGCCATAACAGTTTCAACATCAGCAAAATCTAAGTTGATTAAACCTGGTCTGACCATCAAATCAGTTATACTTTGAACACCATGCATCAAAACATTATTTGAAAGGTTAAATGATTCTTCAAATGTTGTTTGTTCGTTGGCAATTTTAAATAGGTTTTGGTTAGGAATAACAATTATTGTATCAACATGTTTTCTTAATTCTTCCAAACCTTGTTGTGCTCTTCTCATTCTAGAGGGGCCTTCATATAAAAATGGAAGAGTCACAACACCTACAGTTAAGATATTTAATTCTTTAGCAGCTCTAGCGATGACGTGAGCAGCACCAGTGCCTGTTCCACCACCCATACCAGCTGCAATAAAAACCATATTTGCACCTTGAAGTGTATTTACAATTTCATTTAAAGATTCATCAGCTGCTGCTTGACCAATATCAAGTTTTGCACCAGCTCCTAATCCTTTAGTTAAATTTAAACCAATTTGAATTCTTGTTTTTGCTTTGCTAAGCTTCAAATCTTGCGCATCAGTATTTACTGCAATAAACTCTACTCCTTGCATATTATTTTCAATCATTTCATTGATTGCATTTCCACCAGCTCCACCAACTCCTAAAACTAGTAGTCGTGGCTGTAGCTCTTTTATCTCTGGTGCTCTAAAATTAATTGTCATCTTTTATCCCCTATTGTTTGTTTTGTTGAAGCTCCCATTTAAGATTACCACGATTAATATTTGCTTTTTTCCTCGCTGTTATCTTAAATTTTTCAAATGCTGTTGGTTCCCATATTTGAAATGTTTGGCCTTGACCAACAAACAACATGCTGTTTTTTATTTTTGCATGTTTTAATAATTTTGATGAAAGTGAAATTCTTCCCTCACTATCAAATTGTAAATTTATACTTTCTGCTAATATTGATGTTGCAAAGTAATCTCTTTTTTCCTCAAAGGGATTTAAGGAGTCAATTGCTGAGGAAATTTTTTCAATTCTATCTTGGGAGCATGCTTCTATAGATGAGTTATTAAATGATGGATAACATATAACACCATTGTAACCTAAGTTCGATAAATGCGACCTAAAACTAGCAGGCACAGATACTCTCCCTTTTTTGTCTAATTTGTTTTCGTATGTTGATAAAAACATAAAACATAATTTCCTTTATTCCCACGTAAATGGGAATTTATGGGATATTATGGGTTTTACAACTAGACGTCAACACCTAATATTTCAGCACTTTAATTGTTTTAGTATTAAATAAAATAGACACTTGTGCTTATAAAATGAGAACAAATAAAGAAACTTAAAGTGATTTTTTGATTTGATATGCCAGATAAACTATAAGCCGGGTTCTGTCATTTAAACTTATCATTTGTCTAGGCTTAAGATCACTCTTAAGCTCAAGCAACTAACCCTGATGACTAGCCAAGGACGGCTTTTAGTTTTTCAACAATGTCATCTCTACTTAGTCTTGCTCCCAGTGGGGTTTTCCAGCGTTCATTGTTACCAATAGAACCGGTGTGCTCTTACCACACCTTTTCACCCTTGCCATGTTATGGCGGTTTATTTTCTGTGGCACTATCCCTAGGGTTTCCCCCGCCAGGTATTACCTGGCACTGTGTCCTTGTAGAGCCCGGACTTTCCTCTTTAAAATAAATTAAAGCGATAAGTCATTTATCTGGCAAAATTAACATAGTACTAATTTTGAAAACTTCAAGAAATTTTATGTAAATTTTTTTACTAAATTACTACTAATAATCAAACATTCTTTATCAATCTTACCATTAACTAATTCTTGTCTAAATCTTCTTTGAAAAGCTTTGACAATGTAATTATTAAGTTTACTATTTTTTGAGTTTTGAGTTTTTTTCATTACATAACCAATTTTTGATAGGTTGTTATAAAACATTTTTTTACTAACTTTATCTAATTCAATTTTTCTATTTTTTTTAAGTGATTGAATAGACAATGTATGCCATAAACCTATGCCTTGCTTTGACAGCTCTTTCCATGGGAACTTTTCTCCTGGATCTTTCTTTCTTTCTGGGGCTATGTCTGAATGTCCCAAAACATTTTTAGAATCAATTTTATATTTTTTAATTAATATTTTGCTTAACTTTATTAAAGATTGAATTTGTTTTTTAGAAAATTTTTTGTAATTAAAATCATGTCCAGGATTGTTGATTTCTATACCAATAGAATATCTATTTAGAGATTTATAATGTTTCCACCTAGATTTACCAGCATGCCATGCAACATATGAGTCAGGCACCATGACAGAAGTTTCGCCATTATTTTTTATAAAATAATGGCAACTGACATCAGATTTAAAATTAGTTAACTTATTAATAGCATCGGACTCTTTATTCATTCCTGTATAATGAAAAATCAAAAATTTAATTTGAGTTTTGTGTCTTTTTATAGGATCGAAATTTGGTGAATAATTAGAAAAAATTTGTAATCTCATTTTAGTTGTATTGTTAGAAATTTTAAGCCATATTTAAGTCATTTTTAGCACTAAATCTTGATTTACTTTAGGTCCATATACACTATATAATTCGTATCATATGATTAAATTTTTAAAAATTATTTTTTTATTAATTTTCCTTACAACAAATGCTGTAGCAGGATCTGATGGCAACTTAGAGTTATCAAATAAAAGTAAATCTACTAAAGATTGTTTTGAGCCTCTGAACCGAGCAACTTTTGCTCTAAATCAAGGTTTGGATAAAGCTATTTTAAAACCCGTAGCTAAAGGATACAGATCTTTACCTGCCCCAATTAAAAAAGGAACTGGTAATGTTTTAAATAATCTATCTACTTTGATAACTATTCCAAATAATGTATTACAGGGTGACATTAAACTAGCAGCAATTAATACAGGAAGACTAGTTGTGAATACAACCCTTGGAATACTGGGTATATTTGATCCCGCATCTGAAATGGGTTTTCCTAAATATGTTAAAGAAGATTATGGACAAACATTAGGAGCTTGGGGAGTTGGTCCAGGTTGTTATTTAGTTTTGCCAGTTTTAGGACCGTCAACAATCAGAGACACTGCAGGAATGTTCGTAAATGTGATGGGTGGTGATCCTTACTATAATATTTCAGTAAATGGTAATAATGAATATTTAGACGGTGAATTGTTTGCTATTACAAAAATGTTAGAAGGCGTAAATTTCAGAGCAAACAATATTGAGTCATTAGACAATTTAGAAAAAAATTCTGTAGATTTTTATGCTTCTGTAAAAAGTTTATATACACAAGATAGAGAAAATAAAATTAAGAATATCCAAAGAGGAAATATTGAAGTAATCTATAAAGAAGATGAGGGCTGGGAAGAAATAGATACAAAGTAAATAAAGAAAATGAGAAGAATATTTATTTTTACGCTATTTTTTATTATTTCTTTATCAAATTTGAATCTTGCATACTCTATCTCACCAGATGTATTTATTCAATCCACAGTTAATAGAGCTTCACAAGTATTATCTAAAAATATTTCTAAGGATGAAAAAATAAATCAACTTAAAATAATTGCAAAAGAGACGGTAGATATAAAAGGTGTTGGTTTTTACTCTTTAGGTTCTGCAAGAAAAAATCTCAATGATGAACAAAAAAATACGTATTCAAATTTATTTGAAAATTATTTTCTTAAAAGTTTTTCAAGTAGACTAGCTGAATACACTAATCCTGAAATAGAGGTAAAAAGTAAAGAGATTTTAAATGATAAATATACAATTGTCCGTAGTGTTCTAATTGCCACAACAAATAGGCCAGAAATTAATATTGACTGGAGAGTTTATACAAAAAACCCAGACAATCCCTTGATTAGAGATTTAATTATTGAGGGGCTTAGTTTGGCAAGAACACAAAAGGAGGAATTTGCATCAATTCTAAATTCTAATGATGGAAATATAATTGCTCTTTTCAAAACTTTAAAAGAATTTTCTACAAAGTAACTTTGATTAATTGGTGGGCCCGCCAGGACTCGAACCTGGGACCAATACATTATGAGTGTACTGCTCTAACCAACTGAGCTACAGGCCCAAAACTCCATTTAATTATACTATTTTAATAAAGTTATCAAATAAAGATAAATTAAATGGTGGGCCGTGTTGGTTACGCTCCAACTACCCCTGCAATGTCAATGCAGTACTCTACTATTGAGCTAACGGCCCAAATATTAACTTTCTAAAAAACTTTTTAATTGTTTAGATCTACTTGGATGTTTTAATTTTCTTAAAGCTTTAGCTTCAATTTGTCTAATTCGTTCTCTTGTTACTGAGAATTGCAGTCCCACTTCTTCAAGCGTATGATCTGTGTTCATTCCTACTCCAAATCTCATTCTTAAAACCCTTTCTTCTCTTGGTGTTAATGTAGATAAAATTTTTGTTGTTGCTTCACCAAGATTGGATTTTATTGCTTGTTCTAATGGAGCTAATGCTTTTGTGTCTTCAATAAAATCACCTAAACTACTATCTTCTTCATCTCCAACTGGTTTTTCAAGCGAAACAGGTTCCTTTGAAATCTTTAACACTTTTCTAACTTTGTCTAATGGCATACGAAGTTTTTGCGCTAATTCCTCAGGAGTAGCTTCTCGTCCAAATTCGCTAAGTATTAATCTCTGAGTTCTTACTATTTTATTTATTGTCTCGATCATATGAACAGGAATTCTAATAGTTCTTGCCTGATCAGCAATGGATCTTGTAATTGCTTGTCTAATCCACCACGTTGCGTAAGTAGAAAACTTATAGCCTCTTCTGTATTCAAATTTATCAACTGCTTTCATTAATCCTATGTTTCCTTCTTGAATTAAATCTAAAAATTGAAGGCCTCTATTTGTATATTTTTTTGCTATTGAAATAACTAATCTTAAGTTGGCTTCAACCATCTCCTTTTTGGCTATTCTGGATTCTTTTTCACCTTTTTGAATTCTACTTACAAGTTTTTTGAAATCTGTTACAGAAATACCTAATTTATGGCTAATTTCTATTAATCTTTCCCTTATATTTTTAAACTCATCTTTATTTTTTATAAAGAATTGCTTCCAAACATTGTTTGTATCTAAGAATTTTTTCAAATTTGGGTTAATCTCATTACCAATATAAAACTTAATGAATTCATTTCTTTGTATTTTATGATCAATCGCAAGTCGTAATAGATTACCTTCTAAAGAAATTATTTTTTTATTTTCAATGTAGTGCTTTTGAACAAGTTCCTCTAAGACAGATGGAGACAGTTGAAGAGATTTGATATTTTCTAAAATATCATTGACAATTTTTTCATAACCTTTTTCTTTGGCAGGTGAAAAATTTGAAGAATTTAAAACACAATCTAATTTTTCTTTTTGGTATTTAATTAACTTAGAATATTCTTTTGTTAGTGTGGTAACTGTCTTTAATACTTTTGGTTTGATCTCACTTTCCATTGCTGCAAGAGTTGGGTTAAAATCATCATCATCATCTTCAGTTGATCCCTCTTCTTTGTTTGTTTCTCCTGCATTCTTTTGTTTTGCACTTGGTCCTGTAGATTCATCCTCCATATAATTAGTGTCTATATCTATAATTTCTCTTACTAGAATTTCGTCCTTTTGTAATTTTTCGTTCCATTCAAAAAATTGTTGGGCTGTTATAGGACTCTGAGAAAGTGCAATTAACATGACATCTTTTCCAGCTTCAATTCTTTTTGCTATTGCTATTTCACCTTCTCTTGAAAGAAGTTCTACACCACCCATCTCACGTAAATACATTCTTATGGGGTCATCACTTTTCTCAATTGTTTTACCTTCCTCTTTATTTGAATTCTCTTTTTTTCTTAAAACTTTAAAATCAGATTTCTTTTCTACCAGAGTAATATTTTCATCTAGTATATGAATAAAAGCCTGAGATAAGTTTTCATCAGATAAGTTTCTTTTACCTAGAGATTTGCTTAACTCCTCATAAGTAATAAAACCTCTATGGGTTCCTCGACCCATAAGTCTAGCAAATGATTTTGTAATAATTCTTTCCACGATAATTTGAGTTTAGAGGTCTTATATAATGTCAATTATATAAAAATCTATTAATAATTTGGTCAGTTTAATTGAGATTCTGCTTTTTTTTGAGCTCTTTTAACTCATTAAATGTGGACTCGCTCATATCTACAGAAAACTTCGATTCTAATTCCTGAATTCTGAACTCAAGATCATAATTCATCAAATCCCTAGAGATGTCCTCTAATAATTCTATTATTTTTTGATCATCATCAGATTGATTTTTTAGGATATGTTTTATTGGAGCAAATTTGTTTATTTTTTCTAATAATTGAGCATCCAAGTTAAGATTTTGAATTGTAATTTTTGAACCAGATTTTAATTTTTCAACAATCTTTTCAAATATTTTTTTATTAAACTCAGTAAACAATTTAATATTTTCAATCAAATGAATATTTGCTTGCAAAAAATCTAGTTTATTAATAACCAAATATAATAAAGAAAATTCTTTTAATTCTACTCCACTCAAAGACTGACTTTCTTTAAAATATTTTTTTGTACTTTCTAAAGATTTTGTTTTTTTTGAGTAAAATCTTTTATTCTTTTGGTTTGAATGCGGTGTTAACTCAGCAATTTTTTCTAAAAAATATTCCAAAACATATTTTTTTATAAAATCATCTTTTATTGTATTTGCAATTTCCCTGAGTTTTTTCTCAAAAATAGCCATCGATGATGGATTATTTTTAGTTTGTTTTTTGTAATGACTAAAAATAAATTGATGGATGGATAATTTGCTCTGCTTTGTAAAATCTATAAAATTAGCTTTACCATTTTTATTTACATAGCTATCTGGATCTTCTTTGTCTGGCAGAAATAAAAATGAAATTTGTTTTTCAGGTTTTAGTTCCTTTATTGAGTTCTCTGCTGCTCTAACAGCAGCTTTATATCCACTTTCGTCACCATCAAAACATATTATGATATCATCAAAAAATTGATTTAAGGTTAAAATTTGTTTGTCGGTTAAAGATGTACCAAGATTTGCAACCACGTTATCAATTCCAGTTTTGCTCAGACCTACAACATCCATGTATCCTTCAACTAAATAAATATGATCAATTTTATTTGAAAGTTTTCTTGCTAAATCTAAATTATATAAATTTGATCCCTTTTTAAAAAAATTTGTTTCAGGTGAATTTATATATTTAGCTAAGTAATCTAAATTTTCTATAATTCTCCCTCCTAAAGCAATGGGTTGACCTGAAATATTATTAATTGGAAATATTAATCGACCTCTAAATCTTTCGACATATGTTTTTTTTTTCTCGTCTAAATAAAATAAACCAGTTTCTACTAAAGTTTTTTCGCTATGATCTTTTTTTAATTTTTCAAAAAAATTTGGATTTTTTTCTATGTATCCTATTTTAAATTTTTTTACCTCATCTTTACTTAGTGATCTATTTTTTAAGTAATCTCTAGCAATAGAACAATCTTCATTTTTTAAAAGTTTATTGTGATAAAAATCTACGTAATTACTAAAAATAGATTTATACTCATTCCATTTTTTCTCTCTTTCTTCGTCTTGTTTTGAAAACATATATGGCTGCATCCCTGCTAATTGAGCCAAGTATTTAACTGCCTCTCCAAATTTTAAATTTTGAGTTTTCATTACAAAATCAAAGATATTGCCATGTTCAGAAGTTGCGAAACAATGATAAAATTCTTTTTCGTCATTAACAGTAAAGGAAGGTGTTTTTTCATTTTTAAATGGTGATAAACCCACAAATTCTTTACCTCTTTTTTTTAAGGAAACAGTTTTTGATACTACTGTTGAAACTTTTAACCTGTTTTTAATTTCGTCAAGATACTCTTTTGGGTATTTCATTATTTACTCAACAATTCTTTGATCAATGATCCCGCTTTAGAAAAATCAATTTCGTCTGCATGAGTTTTTTTAAGTTCACCCATAACTTTTCCCATATCTTTTAAAGAATTTGCTCCAATTTTCGAAATAACATCTGCACAAATTTTCTTAGTTTCTTCTTCGCTAAGCTGTTTGGGTAAAAAACTTGTTAAAATATCATATTCATTTTGCTCAACCTCTAAAAGATCTGTTCTATTATTTTTTTTATAAATATCGATCGATTCGGCTCGTTGTTTAACCATTTTTTTTAAAAGTTTCTTAATGTCCTCATCATCAGTTTCTTTTTTGTTAGGCCCCGATCTGTTAATAATATCCAAATCCTTAATCGAAGATAATATTAACCTATAGGTTGATATTTTATTTTTATCTTTGGATTTTAAAGCATTTTTATATTCGTTTTCGATCGTCTGTTTTAATGACATAATTTTTTAATCTACTTAAAAGAAAAAATTCTTCAAAAGAAAAATTGTTTTTTTACAATTTTATATTACATCTCTGTTGCGATAATAAAGCAATTATTGTATTAACCTTTAACTCATGAGTTGTAATTGAACAAAAAATCAAAAAAAACTAACTCAAAAATAAAATCTCAAATCAATACAGGCATTTTAGTTCTCGAAAATAAAAAGGTATTCAAAGGAATTGGAATTGGATACCAAGGAGAAGCCACAGGTGAAGTTTGCTTTAATACATCCTTAACAGGCTATCAAGAAATCATCTCTGATCCGTCATATGCAGGTCAAATTATTAACTTTACCTTTCCCCATATTGGAAATGTTGGAACCAATAAAGAAGATCATGAATCTAGCAAAATATGGGCAAGAGGAGTGATAATTAATTCTGAAATAACTTCACCCTCAAATTACAGATCATTCCTACATTTAGATACTTGGCTAAAGAAAAATAAAATTGTTGGAATTACTGGCTTAGATACCAGAAGCCTAACAAACTTTATAAGAGATAAAGGCGCACCCAAAGGTACTATTGGTTATTCAAAAAAAGGAAAATTTAATATTAATAAATTGACCAACTCTACAATAAAATGGAGTGGATTAAAAAATCTTGATCTTGCAGAAGTAGTTTCAACCCAGAAAAATTATATTTGGAAAGGTCTTAAAACCTGGAAAAAAGAACTCGGATATAAAAAAAATAATAAGAACTCTTTTCATGTTGTTGCAATTGATTATGGAATTAAAAAAAATATCTTAAGATATTTCTCTGACTTTAATTGCAAGGTAACTGTTGTTTCTTGTAAAACTAATGCACAAAAAATTTTGGCTTTAAAACCAAATGGAATATTTTTATCAAATGGTCCTGGAGATCCAGCTGCAACAGGCAAATATGCTATAGAAATTATTAAAGATTTAATTAAAAAAAATTTACCAATATTTGGTATTTGTTTGGGTCATCAAATTTTAGCATTGGCATTAGGTGGCAAAACAAAGAAAATGAAGCTTGGTCATAGAGGAGCAAATCACCCTGTTAAAAATTTAATTCATGATAATGTAGAAATAACAAGTCAAAACCATGGATTTGAAGTTGTTAAAGAAACATTACCAAAAAATATTGAGGTCACACATAAATCTTTATTTGATAATAGTATTGAAGGTATCAAACTAAAAAATAAACCTGTCTTCTCAGTTCAATATCATCCTGAGTCTAATCCAGGACCTCAAGATAGTGTTTATTTGTTTCAAGAATTTATTAACAACATGAAAAAAAATGCCAAAAAGAAAAGATCTTAAAAAAATATTAGTTGTAGGAGCTGGTCCAATAATTATAGGACAAGCATGTGAATTTGATTATTCAGGGACACAAGCATGTAAAGCTCTTAAAGATGAGGGTTATAAAGTAGTCTTAATAAACTCAAATCCTGCAACAATTATGACAGATCCAGATGTTGCGGATAAAACTTATATTGAGCCCATTACACTTAATGTATTAGAAAAAATTCTCAAAAAAGAAAAACCAGATGCAATTCTACCGACAATGGGTGGCCAAACCGCGCTTAACCTAGCGATGGAAGCAGAAAAAAAAGGAATACTCAAAAAATATAAAATTGAATTGATAGGAGCAAATTCTAAAGCAATTTCTAATGCCGAGGATAGAAAGAAATTTAGAAAAAATATGATAGATATTGGTTTAGATTTACCAAAATCAGAAATCGTAAATAATAATAATCAAGCATCAAAAGTATTAAAAAAAATTGGTTTACCTGCAATTATAAGACCTGCTTTCACACTAGGTGGGCTTGGTGGGGGAATAGCCAAAACTAGAAAAGATTATTTAAAGATTGTTAAAAATGGATTGCATGAATCTCCAGTAAACCAAGTTCTTGTAGAGGAGTGCTTAGAGGGTTGGAAAGAATTTGAGATGGAGGTTGTAAGAGATAAGAAAGATAACTGTATCATCATTTGCTCGATTGAAAATATAGATCCAATGGGAATTCATACGGGTGACTCAGTAACAATTGCACCAGCTCTTACACTTACAGATAAAGAATACCAAGTAATGAGAAACGCATCTATTGCATGTTTGAGAAAAATTGGAGTTGAAACTGGAGGATCAAATGTTCAGTTTGCTATCAATCCTAAAAATGGTCGAATGGTTGTCATTGAAATGAATCCACGTGTATCAAGATCATCAGCACTTGCATCAAAAGCAACTGGATTTCCAATTGCGAAAGTAGCTGCAAAATTAGCGGTTGGATATACTCTGGATGAATTAAAAAATGAAATAACTAAAGTTACTCCTGCATCATTTGAACCAAGTATAGATTATGTTGTGACTAAAATTCCAAGATTTACATTTGAAAAATTTTCTACTTCTCCTGCAACTTTAGGGACATCAATGAAATCGGTAGGTGAAGCAATGGCTATTGGAAGAAACTTTAAAGAATCTTTGCAAAAGGCGCTGGTATCTCTTGAAACTGGTTTTTCAGGTTTAGACAGAATTTTTGATTTAAATAAAAAACAAATTGAAAAGAAGCTTAAAGAGAATATTCCAAATAAGATATTACTTGTTGCCGAAGCAATTAGAAAAAAAATTAACTTAAAGAAAATATATAGTTTATCTAAAATTGACCCTTGGTTTTTAGAACAAATTAAAGAGATTGTTGATTGTGAAGCACAGATCAAAAACAAGGGACTTCCTAAAGATTTTTTAGAATTTAATAAAATAAAATCAATAGGATTTTCAGATAAAAAACTTTCGGAATTAACTAAAACTTCTGAAGAAATTGTTAGAAGAAAAAGATCAGCGCTTAAAATACTTCCGGTTTATAAAAAAGTAGACACCTGTGCGGCTGAATTCAAATCTTTTACTCCTTATATGTACTCAACCTATCAAAGAAATTTTTCAATTAACTCTGAATGTGAAGCTGATCCATCCAATAAGAAAAAAATAATTATTCTTGGAGGTGGACCAAATAGAATAGGTCAAGGAATTGAGTTTGATTATTGCTGTTGTCAGGCAAGTTTTTCATTAAAAGACGCAGGTTTTGAGACTATCATGGTTAATTGTAACCCTGAAACAGTATCAACAGACTATGATACAAGTGATAGATTATACTTTGAACCTTTAAAAGAAGAATACGTTTTTAATATAATTAAAAAAGAGCAAGAAAAAGGAAACCTTATAGGTGTAATAGCTCAGTTTGGAGGCCAAACTCCAATTAAACTTGCTAAATTTTTGCACGATAACAAGCTTCCAATTTTAGGAACTCAATATACTTCTATCGATTTAGCAGAGGATAGAGATAGATTTAGAAATTTATTAAATAAATTAAAACTAAAACAAGCAGAGAGTGGGATTGCAAGGACATTTAATCAGGCAATAAAAATTGCAGACAAAATAGGATTACCATTAATGGTAAGACCTTCATATGTTCTAGGTGGAAGAGCAATGGAAATTGTTCATGAAAAAAATCAGCTTAAAAAATTTGTTGAAGAGGCATTTAAAGCCGCAGAAGAAAATCCAATTTTGATTGACAAATTTATTGATCATGCAATGGAAGTAGATGTGGATGCCATATCAGACGGAAAACATGTTCACGTTGCTGGAATTATGCAACATATCGAAGAAGCTGGAATCCATTCAGGAGACTCAGCCTGTAGTTTACCACCTGTATCAATTAAACCTTATCTTCTTAAAGAAATAGAAAATCAAACTAAAAAACTTGCGATAGCTTTAAATGTAAAAGGTTTCATGAATATACAGTTTGCAATTAAAAAAGATGAAATTTATGTAATTGAAGTAAATCCTAGAGCAAGTCGAACAGTGCCTTTTGTGTCAAAAGCAAAAGGATTGCCCCTAGCTAAAATTGCATCAAGAGTAATGGCTGGTGAAAAGTTATCTAAGTTTAACTTAAAAGATAAATCTAAAGGTATGTACGCAGTTAAAGAAGCTGTATTTCCATTTAATAAATTTCCCAACAGTGACTTATTGTTAGGGCCTGAGATGAAGTCGACAGGAGAAGTTATGGGATTTGATAAAAATTTTGGAATGGCTTTTGCCAAAAGTCAGATCGCAGCAGCTAACTCATTACCAAAAAAAGGATTAGCTTTTATATCTCTTAAAGATAGTCACAAAGATGAAGGAATAGATTTAGCTAAAGAACTTCTTAAACTTAAGTTTAAATTATGTGCTACTAGAGGAACTGCTGAATATATTCGAAAACATGGTATGAAATGTAAAATAATCAATAAAGTTAGCAGTGGCACTCCTCATATAGTAGATGTTTTAGACTCTAAAAAGATTGCATTGGTGATAAATACTGGAGGTGGAAACACTGAATATCGATTAAGTGATGCTATTGCATTAAGAAGAGCAACACTTAAAAATAAAGTTCCATATTGTACAAATATGTCTACTGCTCAAGCATGTTTAGAGGCAATTAGATCACTAAAAACAAAAAAATTAGAAGTGACTTCTCTTCAGGACGTTTAAGAATTTACTTTCCAATCAGTTTCAAATGTAACATAATTTACTTGGATACATCGTCTTTCTTTAACGATCTTTTTCTTCTCCATACCATGCCATGTATTTGGTCCGCTAGTAAAAAGATAACCATAATTATGTTTGTAAGGAAGTGTCTTAACCTTTTCTAATTTTTCATTGTAAAAATCAGTTCCTAAATCTTCAGATTCATTTGTTTTATTAACAAATATTAAACCTGACATAAGTTTTTCTTTTATATCGCAATGAGGCTTTAACCAAAAACCCTCTCGGTCACATATAACTTCAACCCTAACATATGAATTTGATAAATCTTTATTTATCATTTTAGAAATTGTTTCATATGTTTCTTTAGACTGAAGTTCATTTATAAATTTTACTAAATTTGGAAATTGAGATGAGTTTTCTTTATTAATAAAACATCTAAACTTTATTGCTTTTCCTCCTGAAGCTATACCTTTTCTAAATTCTGCAGCTCCACCATCTATTGCTCTTGTTCCATCATAGTTAAGATTATGTTTACTGACATCAGGTATGTCAGCTTTAACTATTTCATCAATTGCCTCTTCGGACAAAGCATCGCTATACTCCCAATGATTAAATGGAAAATTATGTTCTTTTGAATTGTTTTTAATTGAATTTAAAAATGACATTAGGGTTATATTTTTTCTTTAATAATTTTTGCTACTCTATTCGTTTCATCTAATTTTTGATAGTTCCAATTTTCAATTTCTTCACCTAAGTTTCTAGTAATATTTAATTCTCTGAATAAATTTCTAAAATTCTGAAATCTAATGTCTTTTCTTTTTGGTAAAATATTTGCGACATAAATTGGTTTTCCAGTTAAAGCAGCTTCAGATATCATTGAGCTGGAGTCACATGTAACAATTATATTTTCTGAAATTGCTAGAGCTGAAAGATAGGCTTTTTTATCAACATTCATAATCACAGTGTGATTTTCTCCAAAAAACTCTTTTGCATAGTGTATGGTATTTAATGGCGTTCTCATTGAAGGTATCACCACAAGTTGAAAATCATGTTTTTTCAATAGTTTGTAAAAAATTGAGAAGATATGCTTCATATTTTTTGTTGAGTAATCGTAATATTTTGTAGGACCACCCATTATCAAACACCAAACTTTTCTATTATCCTGTTTGATATATGAATTTAAATAACTTCTATTTTCTTCAATTTCATTTTCTGTTAAATAGTGAATTGCACCTTTTGTTTTAATTACATTTGCACCACTTATCCCATCATGTTCGGGAGCAACAATAAAATCAAAATGATTAAAATCCACCTTTGGATCTTGAATATGAATATTTAAAACTTTTTTTTTTGAAATACTTTTTAAGTGGATTGAAGGAATAACACTTTTTCTTCCACATGAAATAATTACATCAAAATCAGACTCGTTTATTTTTTTATAAACGTTTTGTGATATTGGAGTTAATTTTGGAGGAACAATTTTCCAAAAATTATTTAGTTCAACCTTATGGTGTGTAAAATCCATATCTAAAGCTTTAGCCAAACCTTCTACCTGGCTTATCATGCCATGCATACCTTGAGTTAATAAAATACCTTTTAATTTAGTCATTAATCACTATATAGCTTTCATATGAGTCAAAATCCAACTAAACACACAAAAGTGTTAATAATTGGATCAGGTCCAGCTGGATACACTGCAGCAGTTTATGCTGCTCGTGCAATGTTAAATCCTATTTTAGTTTATGGATCTGAGCCAGGAGGACAATTAACAACAACAACTGATGTTGAAAATTATCCAGGATTTTCTGAAGTTATTCAGGGGCCATGGTTAATGGATCAAATGAAAGAACAAGCAAAAGCAGTTGGAACTGAAATGATTGAAGACCATATTGGATCTGTAAATTTAAAATGTTCACCATTTGAAGCAATTGGTGATAGTGGTCAGAAATATACTGCTGATAGCATTATTATTTCTACTGGAGCTCAAGCAAGATGGTTAAATATAAAATCAGAACAGGAATTTAGAGGATTTGGAGTTTCTGCTTGTGCAACTTGTGACGGTTTCTTTTTTAAAAATAAAGAAGTTGCTGTGGTTGGAGGAGGTAATGCAGCGGTTGAAGAAGCAATGTTCCTTACAAAGTTTGCATCTAAAGTAAAATTAATCCATAGAAGAGATAGTTTAAGAGCTGAAAAAATGCTTCAAAAAAAATTAATGGAAAATAAAAAAATAGAAATAATTTGGGACTCTGTAGTTGAAGATGTGTTAGGTGATAAAGATCCTAAAAATGTTAAAGGAATAAAGATTAAAAATGTTAAAACAAATAAAATTCAAGAATTGAAACTTGATGGCGTATTCATTGCTATTGGTCATGATCCAGCTACTCAACTTTTTAAAGATCAATTAAAAATGGATAATGAGGGATATTTAATTACCAAACCTGACTCAACAGAAACAAATGTTCCTGGTGTTTATGCAGCTGGAGATGTAAAAGACAAAACATTTAGACAAGCTGTAACCGCTGCAGGTATGGGATGTATGGCAGCATTAGAAGCTGAAAAATTCCTATCTCACTAATTCAGCAATCTCATTTGATTCAAATATACTTTGATTAATATTTTCATTTGCCAACTTTACCATTGCTTTGGCGACTATTTCTGCCCTAATTGGTCTCATTTTTCTTAAAGGTCCAACCAATATTGGAGTTAACAATTTAAATAATATTATACCAAATTTTTCACCTAATCTTTTTTCTTTTCTATTTCCCAATAAGAAAGATGGTCTCATGATCCCAATTTTATCAAAATTTTGATTTTTAATTTCTTGTTCAACTAATCCTTTGAATTTTAAATAATCACCTGAACTTTTTGGATCTGCATAACCAGATGAAACGAAAAAAAATGATTTAATTGAATTTGATTTAGCAATTTGGGCAATTTGTATAGGAATATTCAGTTCAATTCTTTCATATTCATTTCTATTAGGTGAATTTTTTCTTGTTGTACCAATACAAAAAAAACAGTCTTCACCTTTAATATCATTTCTATACTTTTCTAAATCATTAAAATCAGTTTCAATAATTTCAATTTTTGGATTAATAAGTTCTATTTTTGAACGAACAAAAATCTTTATTTTTGAATAATTTGAATTCAGGGTAAGTTCATTAACAAGATGCCCGCCAACTAAACCTGACGAACCAAACACTAGGGCTGTTTTCATTAACTTAAGGATTTACAAAAACTAGATATTTTATCCATTGCTTTCTTAAGATTATCCATTGATGTTGCATAAGAAATTCTGAAAAAACCTTCTAAACCAAATGCAGAACCCTGGACTACAGCAATTCCACTATTCTCTAATAATGATTGAACAAAATCAGTATCAGATTTAATTTCATTTCCATTTGGATCTTTTTTACCCATTAAACCTTTGCAACTTGGAAAAACATAGAACGCTCCATCTGGATTCAGACATTCAATTCCATCTATCGCATTTAAAGCATTAACAACAAAATCTCTTCTTTCCTGAAAAGAATTAGCTCTTTCCTTAATAAAGTCTTGTGTTCCGCTAAGTGCCTCAACTGCAGCGGCTTGGCTAATAGAAGAAGGATTAGTTGTTGATTGTGATTGAATTTTCGCAATAGCTTTAACGATATCTTTTGGACCAGCTGCATACCCTATTCTCCAGCCTGTCATTGAATAAGCTTTGCTTACACCATTCATTGTAAGCACTCTATCTTTTAAACTTTCAATTTGAGCAATTGTAAAAAATTTAAAACCCTCATAAGTCACATGCTCATAAATATCATCGCTTAAAATATACACATGACTATGTTTTTCCAAAATATCTGCAATTGCTTTTATATCTTGCTCTGAATAACATGCTCCAGTTGGATTTGAAGGAGAATTAAGAATAATCCATTTTGTTTTTGGAGTAATAAATTTTTCAAGATCAATTGGATTTATTTTAAAACCTTGTTTTTCATCACATTCCATTATCACTGGTTTTCCTCCAGCTAACAAAACCATATCGGGATAAGAAACCCAATAAGGAGCAGGAACTATAACTTCATCACCTTGGTTTAATGTGGCCATCATTGCATTATAAATTACATGCTTTCCGCCAGCACCAACTGTAATTTGATCAGTTGTATAATCTAAATTATTTTCTTTTTTAAATTTTTCTACAATCGCTTTTTTCAATGCTGGGGTCCCATCTACTGCGGTGTATTTTGTATCACCATCGTTAATAGCTTTTATAGCTGCTTGCTTAATGTTATCTGGAGTATCAAAATCTGGTTCCCCTGCACCTAATCCAATAACATCTTTTCCAGCAGCTTTTAATTCTCTTGCTTTTTGAGTAACAGCAATAGTAGGTGATGGTTTAATCTTCTTTAAACTGTCTGATATTATGCTCATTGAAATATAAATAAATTCTACTACCTTGTTTAATATATGGAAAATACTTATCAAGATTTAATTACAGATATTCAGAGTAAAAATCCTAAAATAGGTGGAAAACTAGAGGGTGGAAAAAAATTCAAAATTAAATCTGATTTTAAACCTGCTGGTGATCAGCCTGAAGCGATAAAAAAATTAGTAAATGGTGCTAACAAAGATCAATTTAATCAAGTTTTGCTTGGTGTAACGGGATCTGGAAAAACTTTTACAATGGCTAAAGTAATTGAAGCTACTAACAGACCTGCCCTAATTTTAGCTCCAAACAAAACTCTTGCTGCTCAACTTTATGGGGAAATGAAAACCTTTTTTCCAGACAATGCTGTTGAATATTTTGTTTCATACTATGACTATTATACTCCAGAGGCTTATGTGCCGAGATCAGACACATATATAGAGAAAGAAGCCTCTATAAATGAACAAATTGATAGAATGAGGCACTCAGCAACTAGATCTCTTTTAGAAAGAGATGATGTTTTAATTGTAGCAAGTGTTTCGTGTATCTACGGATTAGGTTCAGTTGAAGCGTATAGTAAAATGACACTAACTCTTCAAAAAAATTATGACTACAATAGAGAAGAAATAATCAAATCTTTAGTTGCTCTACAATATAAAAGAAATGATCAAAATTTTTATAGAGGAACATTTAGAGCAAGAGGAGAATATTTAGAAATATTTCCTTCTCATTTAGAAGATAGAGCTTGGAGACTTTGTCTATTTGGGGATAAATTAGAACAGATAGAAGAGTTTGATCCGTTAACTGGTGATAAAGTAAGAGAATTAAGTTTAGTAAAAGTTTATGCAAATAGTCACTACATCACTCCTAAGCCTACAATCGAACAAGCAGTAATTAATATAAAAAAAGAATTAGAAGTAACTTTAAAGAAACACCGTACTGAAAATAAATTATTAGAAGCTCAGAGATTAGAAGAAAGAACTAAATTTGATCTTGAAATGATTGAAGCAACAGGTTCTTGTGCTGGTATTGAAAACTATTCAAGGTTTTTGTCAGGAAGAAAACCAGGAGAGCCTCCTCCCACTCTTTTTGAATACTTTCCAGATAACACATTAATATTTGTAGATGAGTGTCACGTTACAGTACCTCAGCTTAATGGAATGTATAAAGGTGATAGATCAAGAAAAAGTACTTTAGCAGAATACGGATTCAGACTTCCTTCATGTATGGATAATAGACCATTAAAATTTGAAGAATGGGATTTAATGAGAACTCAAACTGTATTTGTTTCCGCAACTCCTGGACCATGGGAATTGGAACAAACAAAAGGTCAGTTTATAGATCAGGTAATTAGACCAACAGGATTAATTGATCCTCCTGTAGAAATAAGACCTGCAAAAAATCAAGTGGATGATTTGATGCATGAATGCAAAAGAGTTATAGAAAATAATCATAGAGTATTAGTAACAACACTCACTAAAAAAATGGCTGAAGATTTAACCGAATATCTTCATGAGAACGGTATAAAGGTAAGGTACCTTCACTCAGATATTGACACATTAGAAAGAATTGAAATCATGAGAGATTTAAGAATGGGCGTATTTGATGTTTTAGTTGGAATTAACCTTTTAAGAGAAGGATTAGATATTCCAGAGTGTGCATTAGTTGGAATTTTAGATGCTGATAAAGAAGGATTTCTTAGATCTGAAACATCTTTAATTCAAACAATAGGAAGAGCAGCACGAAACGTTGAAGGTAAAGTAGTTTTATACGCTGACAAAGAAACAAAGAGTATAAAAAAAGCAATTGCTGAAACAGATAGAAGAAGAAAAATTCAGTTAGCTTACAATAAGAAGCACAAAATAGATGCAAAGTCGGTAAAAAAAGATATCAGTGATATTCTAGAAAGTGTTTACGAAAAAGACTACGTCAAAATAAGCGAGGGCTCAAATATTGGTGGAAATCTTAAAAAACATCTCAAAGGCTTAGATAAAAAAATGAAAGAGGCAGCATCTAATTTAGAATTTGAAGAGGCTGCTAAAATAAGAGATGAAATAAGAAAATTGGAAAGCACAGAATTAGAAATTACATTAAATCCAAAAATAAGGCAGTATGATGTAAAAAATAAGCTTTATCCAAAAGGCAGATCAACCATGGGTATGCCAGGCACTAAAGTAACAAAAAAACGGGATAAAAAATGGAAGCACGGAAGATAATTATTACTGGAGGAGCAACCCGAATGGGTGCTGCAATAGCAAGGCATTTATCTGGTGCAAATAAGGAAATCTTAATTCATTATAACAAATCAAGATTAAAAGCGGAAAAATTAAAAAAAGAATTATCTAAGAAAGGAACAAAAGTTTACATAGTCAAAGGTGATTTAAGCAAAGAAACTGATATAAAAAAAATAATTAAATTTGCAAAATCAAAACTAAAATTTTTTGATTGTCTTATTAATAATGCCTCTCTATTTGAAAATGATAAATTAGAAAATTTTTCATTAGATAGTTGGAGCAAACATTTAAGGACTAATTTAAGAGCACCTGCACTATTAACAAAAGAATTTGCTAAAAATGTTAAAGGCAAAAATAATAATATTATAAATATTATTGATCAAAGAGTCTTCAAATTAACTCCTTACTTTTTTTCATACACTCTAAGCAAAACTGGTTTGTATACTTTAACAAAAACTAGCGCTATGAGTTTAGCTCCTAATATAAGAGTCAATGCAATTGCTCCTGGACCCACTATAAAAAATCAAAGACAATCTGAAAAACATTTCAAAAAGCAATATTTAGCAACACCTCTAAAAAGACAAGTTGATGTGGAACAAATATGTAATGCTGTTGACTTTTTTATTAAAAATATATCTATTACTGGTCAAGTTTTAGCTATTGATAGTGGTCAAAATCTTAACTGGCAAACACCAGATGTAATGGGTAAAGAATGAAAAAAAATAATTTAAAAATTGTCAAAATAGATAAAAATAAAAGCCTATTTAATTATGAGAAAAAAATCCTAATTAATGAATTAATCTTAGATTTAAAACTTGGTTATTACGATTTTGAAAAAGAAAAATCACAGAAAGTTAAATTTAGTCTTGAAATAGACTATGAAGATAAAAAACCTTCAAGTGATAAAGACATAAAATCCATTGTTAATTATGGAACTATAGTCAAATTAATTACAAAACTTGTAAAAAAGAAACATTACAATTTCTTAGAAACTTTAGCAGAAGCTGTTTTTGACGAACTATTTAAAGACAAAAGGATTGCTAAAATAATGTTAAAAATTGAAAAATTAGAAATCTTAAAACAGTGTTCATCTGTTGGTATTCAAATTACCAAAAAGAGAAGCCATGATAAGCTCTGAAATAGGAAAAGAAGTAATTAAAAAAGAACTACCTCTAGTACCAAAACTTCCAGGCGTATACAGGATGCTTAATGAAAAGAATGAAATTCTTTATGTAGGTAAAGCCAAAAATTTACCTAATAGATTAAAGAGTTATGTTGCAGAAAAAAATCATATAATTAGAACTGAACGAATGTTGTCTCAAACAAGAAAATTAGAGATAACAACGACATCTAATGAAAGTGAAGCATTACTTCTAGAAGCAAATTTAATCAAAAAGCATAAGCCAAAATTTAATATCCTATTACGTGATGATAAGTCATTTCCATTTATATTTATTGGTAATAAAGATAAATGGCCTCAAATAAAAAGACATAGAGGAAAGAAAACAAAAGAAGGTTTTTACTTTGGACCTTTTGCTTCTGCTGGTTCTGCTAATTGGACAATCAAAATGATCCAAAAGATTTTTCATTTAAGAGTTTGTGATGATACCGTCTTCAAGAACAGAGAAAGGCCGTGTATCTTATATCAAATAAAAAGATGTTCTGGACCTTGTGTAGGGTATGTAAAAAAAGAGGAATACAATCAAACAGTAGAAGATGCTATTGAATTTGTTTCAGGCAAATCTAGGAAAATTCAAAAAAGTCTTTCTAACCAAATGGAAAAAGCAAGTGATGATCTTGATTTTGAAAAAGCTGTAATTTTAAGAGATAGAATTAAAGCGTTAAACATAATTCAATCTTCACAGAGAATTAATGAAGCAAATTTAGTTGAGGCAGATGTTATTGCTGGGTATAAAGAGTCTGGAAAAACTTGTATTCAAGTGTTTTTTTATAGATCAAAACAAAATTGGGGTAATCAAGCTTTTTTTCCAAAACATGATCCAGATGAAAAATTTAGTGAAATCCTAAATTCATTTGTCTCTCAATTTTATGAAAATAAAAGTGTTCCTTCATCGGTTATTCTTTCAGAAGAAATAAAAGAAAAAACATTAATTGAAAAAACGCTAACACAAAAAGAAGGTAAACAGATAAATATTTCAGTTGCAAAAAAAGGATCAAAACTCAAGGTTATTAATCAAGCAATAAAAAATGCAAAAGATAGTCTTAATAGAAAACTTTATGAAAGTCAGAATAATAAAGAATTGTTCGATGCAGTAGCTCAAAAATTTAATTTAGAAAACAATATAAATTTAATTGAGGTTTACGATAATAGTCATATTCAAGGCACAAATAGTGTTGGCGCTTTAATAGCCTACGGTGATGAGGGATTTATTAAAAAAAGATATAGAAAATTTAATATTAAACACAAAAAAAATGAGCAAGATGACTATGGAATGATGAGAGAAGTGTTGAATAGAAGGTTTAAAAGAGCAGTTCAAGAAAAAGATAACTACCTTGCTTTTCCTGATTTAGTGCTTGTAGATGGAGGAAAAGGTCAATATTCAGTGGCTAGAGAGAGCCTTAATGAATTAGGACTTCACGACATTCCAATTATTGCAATAGCAAAAGGTAAATTTAGAAATAGTGGAAACGAAACTTTTTTTCACAATGGCAAAGAATATAAATTCACTAGAAATGACCCTACCCTATTTTTTCTTCAAAGAATAAGAGATGAATCACATAGATTTGCCATAAGTGCTCACAGAGCAAAGAGAAAAAGAGGTATAAGCAAATCTCTATTAGATCAAATAGAGGGTATTGGAGCTATTAGAAAAAGAGCTTTATTGAACCATTTTGGATCTGCAAGATCGGTAGAGTCTGCTAGCTTAGATGAAATAAAATCTGTAGAAGGTGTTGAAGAAAAAGTAGCAAAAAAGATATATAACTTTTTTCACGAATAATTATGCTAAAAAAAATTCCAAACATATTAACAATAGGAAGAATAATAATTGTTCCTTTTTTTGTTTTAGCTTTTTATCTTCCAGGATTTTATGGTGATCTAACTGCTTTAATATTATTTATTATTGCATCATTTACAGACTTCTTAGATGGTATGCTGGCTAGAATGTTTGGAGTAGAGTCAAAACTGGGAGAATTATTAGATCCCATAGCTGATAAGATCATTGTTGCTACAGCATTAATACTTCTGGTTATGGATGGAACAATCAGAAATTATGAGGTAATTGCAGCAATAATAATTCTTACAAGAGAAATTTTAATTTCAGGTTTAAGAGAGTTTTTAGCAAAGGGAAAAATAAAACTTCCTGTTTCAAATCTTGCTAAGCTTAAAACAGTATTACAGATGGTATCAATTGCTCTTTTATTGTCTGGAGATACTGGAAATAAAATAATTAATTTCCAAGATTATAATGCTCAAACTATAGGTATAATTCTTTTGTGGTTATCAGCTGCTTTAACACTTTTTACTGCATATGATTATATGCGAAAAGGTATTGATCACGCTATGTCTGAAGACAGTAAAGACTAGGCTGCTTTTTTCTTCCTAACTAATGCCTGATAACTTTCATTTAAATCAATAATAGTATCACAAACTTTAAACTGATTTTCAGCGATACAAGAAACTGGTGTTACCTCTGCTGCTGTTCCTGTTAAAAAACATCCAACAAAATTTGGTAATTCGGTTGGACTAATTTTTCTTTCATGTACTTTTATATTTTTTGATTTTGCAATTCCAATTACAGTTCTTCTTGTAATACCATCTAAAAAAGAATCTGGTATTGGAGTGTGAATTTCTCCATTTTTATCTTTGAAAAAAATATTTGCTCCAGTTGCTTCAGCAACATTCCCTTCGTGATCAAGCATTAAAGAGTCTGTATATCCTTGCTTTTCTGCCTCATGTTTTGATAGAGTACAAATCATATAAAGACCTGATGCCTTTGTATCCCAAGGAATTGTATTAGGTGCGGGCCTTCTCCAATTTGAAATATTTAACCTTATTCCCTCTACTTTTAGTTTAGGATCAAAATATGATCCCCATTCCCATGTTGCAATCGCAACATGTATTTTTGTTTGTTGCGCAGAAATAGCCATCATCTCACTACCCCTCCAAGCAACAGGTCTTACATAACCGTTTTCTACTTTTTGAGTTGCTATAATTTTATTTGATGCATTATTGATTTCTTCTTCTGTATATGGAATTTCAAAACCCATTCTTCTTGCAGAGTGAAAAAATCTAGCTGTGTGCTCTTCTAATTTGAAAATTGAACCATCATAAACTCTCTCACCCTCAAATACACAACTAGCGTAGTGCATGCCATGGCTTAAAACATGTAGTTTGACGTCAGCCCAATCAACTAATTCGTTGTTGTACCATATTTTTCCAGATCGCTTGTCGTAAGGTATCATGTGTGAAAATTTTTTTAATTTATAAATGAAAAATATCTTTGTATCTTTAATATGTCAATATAACTTACCTATTATGAAAGAACTTTTATATTTAAAAGATGACCAGCTTAAAGACCTAATTGAAAAACTATTCGTAAGCTATAGAGAAACTTTTTCTGACTCTAAAAAAATATTAGATAGATATTCAATTGGTTTAGCGCACCATAAAGTAATTCATTTACTGTCAATGTATGAAGGGATCTCAATTTCTGAGCTGCTTAAGAGATTAAAAGTCACAAAACAAAGCTTAAATCGTGTTCTCAAAGATTTGATTGCACTTGAAATCGTCATTTTTAAAAAAGATGACCAAGATACTAGGGTAAAGCATGTTTTTCTTAATGATAAAGGTAAAAAAATTTTTAATGAAATTTTCAATTTACAAAAAAAGAGAATTTATAATGCTTTGCTAAATTCAAGTTCTGAAGAAGTTATAAATTTTGATAATGTACTAAGTAAAATAATTAATGGATAAGTTTATTGCGCATATACTAGTAGTTGATGATGATGATGGAATTAGATCTCTCGTAAAAAAGTATTTAAATGAAAATAAATTCCTAGTCACTACTGCAGAAAGTGCAGAAAATGCTTTGGAGAAAATAAAAATAATAAAGTTTGATTTAATAGTTTTAGATATCATGATGCCAGGTAAAAGTGGGCTTGAATTTTTAAAAGAAAATAAAAAAAAATTAGATACGCCAGTTATACTTCTGACAGCTAAAGGGGAAGCAAGTGAAAGGGTTGAGGGGTTAGAAATTGGTGCTGATGATTATTTGCCGAAACCATTTGAACCAAAAGAATTAATTTTAAGAATACAAAACATATTAAATAAAACAATTAAAACAGATCAGAAAAGAGTTATAGAATTTGCAAATGTGAAAATTGATTTGAATAAACTTTTAATATTTAAAAGTGATAAAGAATTTAAGATTAATGCAACCGAAAAAACAATTTTAGAAAAAATGATTAATAACCCAGGCAAAACATTTTCTAGAGAAGATATTGGCCAATTAATTAATCTAGATAAAGAAAGATCAATAGATGTTATTATTACTCGGCTTAGAAAAAAAATTGAAATTGATCCAAAAAATCCAAAATTTTTACAGACAATAAGAGGTGCAGGATATGTTCTCTGGATTGAGTAATTACTTAAAAAAAATATTACCAAAAAGATTATTTTATAGAGCGCTTCTCATAGTTGCTATTCCTGTTTTGGTTTTGCAACTAGTAATTACAATTGTTTTTTTTGATAGCCTTTGGATCAAAACAAACAAAGGCATGACAAGAACCTTGGTAAATGAAATTAGTACATTTATTGAAGCCTATGGAAGCGAGCAAGAAAATAAACAAGAGTTGGTAGATCTTTTTTCCATATTTTTAGATTTAAATATTGAGTTTACCAATAACGAAAAATTACAAAATACAGATACTGAAAGATGGTTTAGCCCTATAGATAGAACTTTAAGAAGAGAACTAAAATCTAAATTTGGATTAGATGAATACTGGTTTGATACAACAAGTTATAAAGAATTAATTGATTTAAGAATTAAATACGAAGATGGTTATTTTAAATTTTTAGTGCCTAAAGATAGAGTTGCAAGTTCTTCAGCAAGAATATTTGCACTTTGGATCACAGTACCTGCAATTATAATGGTGATTATTTCTCTAATATTTTTAAAAAATCAAACTAGACCAATCACTAACCTAGCTCGTGCGGCTGAAAGGTTTGGTAAAGGAGAAAATATTGAAGAGTTCAAACCTTCTGGAGCTCTTGAAATAAGACAAGCAGGACATGAATTTGATAAAATGAGAAAGAGAATTGAAAGACACATAAATCAAAGAACAGAAATGTTATCTGGAATAAGTCATGATTTAAGAACACCCTTAACAAGGATGAAACTACAATTAGCTTTTATAAAAGATAAAGAAACTGTTAATAAATTGACTGAAGACATCAATGAAATGGAGAAAATGCTAAATGAATATTTACAATTCACCAGCTCATCATATGTTGAAAAAGATGAAATGTTTAATCTATCTGAATTAATTTCAGAAGTTATTGAAAAATATAATAATGAAAATATTTCACAAAACTTGACACCAAGAATTTACTTTAATGGCAGGAAAAATTTAATTAATAGATGTGTAAATAATTTAATTGATAATGCACTGAAATATGCAAATAAAGTTGAAATTAGCTTAAATAAAAAAAATACAAACTTATTCATTATTATTGATGATGATGGTCCTGGAATACCAAAAAATGAGTATGAGAATGTATTTAAACCTTTCTATAAAATAGATAAGGGTCGGGCAGAATCTAAATCAAGTGTTGGTCTTGGCTTATCAATTTCATCAGACATTATCAAGTCTCATGGAGGAAATATAATGTTAGAAAAATCAAAAATGGATGGTTTAAGAGTTAAGATTTTCTTGCCTGTTTAACTTTTTTACTTTTTTTTTTCTTAAGTTTATTTATCATATTTTCAAGATTCTCTACACGTTTTGAGAGTACTTCAAACTCATCTTTGCTTGTAAGTTTCATTTTAAACACAAACTCATCTCTTTTAGATTTTAAAATATTAAATAATTCAGTCGTTAAGTCTTTTGAAGATACTAGTCCCTGCTCTATTAATTTAGCAAACTTATCAATTATAAATTTAGAATTTTTCATATTTAAGATATACAATATAAGTATTATTAAAAATGTTCATTAATAATTTTGACCCAGTAGCCTTAGAAATATTTTCTTTAGAAATCAGGTGGTATTCTTTAGCTTATATATTTGGAATTATATTAGGCTGGATTCTTGCTAAAAAATTATTTATCCAAGACATAGAAGTTAAAAATAAATTTGATGATTATTTAACTTATTTAATCATAGGTATAATTTTAGGGGGAAGACTTGGTTATATTTTTATTTACAATTTTAGTTTTTATATAAATAATCCATTAGATATATTTAAAATTTGGCAAGGAGGAATGTCCTTCCATGGTGGATTAATTGGAGTTATTTTCGCATCTATATTTTTTGCTAAAAAAAATAATCAAAACCCATTCTTATATTTGGATATTGTCGCTTTAGTAGCTCCAGTGGGGTTATTTTTTGGACGAATAGCAAACTTTATAAATTCAGAGTTATATGGAACTATAACTAGTGTACCCTGGGCAGTAACATTTGTTCAGATAGATAATCTTCCTAGGCATCCCTCGCAATTATATGAAGCACTATTAGAGGGTTTATTTTTATTTTTATTATTAATTTATTTTAAAAACAAATTTTCAAATAAACCTGGTGTAATTTCAGGATTATTTTTAATAATTTACTCAATCTTCAGATTTATTGTTGAATTTTATAGAGTTCCAGACGAACAGCTAGGTTATATATTTTTAAACTTAACGATGGGGCAAGTAGTAAGTTTAATATTTATATTATCAGGGGTAATCTTATTTTATTTAAAATATGAAACTCGCTAAAACAAATAATTTACCATTAGATCAATTTATAAATTTTGCTCTTTACGATAAGGATAAAGGTTTTTATATGAAAAAGAATCCTTTTGGTGAAGATGGAGATTTTATTACTGCTCCCAATATCACAAGATTATTTTCAGAGATTATTGCAATTTGGACAATTACTTTTTGGAAAAGTTTAGGCTCTCCAAAAAAATTTAATTTGCTAGAACTGGGAGCTGGAAATGGCGAAATGATGAAAGTCATTGATGAGACACTTATTAATTTTCCCGAATGTTACAATGCCTGCAGTTTTATAATTCATGAAAAAAGTGATTTTTTAATAAATGAACAAAAAAAAAATTTAAATTCTAAAAAATTTTCATGGTTAAAAGATATTGAAAAAATAAAATCTAACCCAACAATTTTTTTAGCTAATGAATTCTTTGATGCCGTACCAATCAAACAATTTTTTAAAAAAAAAGATGGTTGGTTTGAAAGATACGTGTCTATGAATGATGCAAAAAAAGCTGAATTTAACGAAGAAAAAATAGATATAGAAAAAATCGAAAAATATCTAAATTTTGAAATATCAAAAAATCAGGACATAATAGAATATTCACCAGACACTTTTAAATATTTAAGAACAATTTGCGACCTAGTGCAAAAAAATGATGGAGGAATGTTAATAATTGATTATGGTTATGCAGACAGCAAAATGCATGAAACCCTTCAGGCGGTAAATAACCATAAATATTCTAACATTTTAGAAAATATTGGAGACTCTGATATTACTTACAATATAAACTTTCATTCTTTTGAGAAATTTATAAGTCAGTTTAAAGAAATTAATTCAATTTTTACAAATCAAAAAAAATTTTTAACAAGTATGGGTATTCTTCAAAGAGCAGAAATAATCAGCAAAAATATAGCATTTTCTAAAAAAGCAGATTTATTTTATAGGGTAAGACGTTTGATAGATGACAAGCAGATGGGTGAATTATTCAAAGTCATGCTTATAAAAAATAAGAAAAATAATTTTAGAACAGGTTTTCAAAATTGATAAAATCAAAAAAACTCTCAAAAATTAAAAATATTAAACATGGTTTTTTTAATAAAACTGGCGGTAAATCAAAAAGAATTTATAAAAGTTTAAACTGTGGTCCTGGTTCTAAAGACAATCCGTCAGATGTTAAAAAAAATTTAAAAATAGTTATAAAAAAAATAAAAAGCACCGCTAAAAGTATTTTTTTACTTCATCAAATACATAGTGATAAATTTGTTTATATTGATGAAAAAAACACATTTAAATCAAAACCAAAAGCAGACGCAGTAATTACAAATCAAAAAAACATGCCAATTGGCGTTTTAACTGCTGATTGTGTGCCAATTTTAATCTGTGATGAAAGAACAAAATTAGTTGCAGCAATTCATGCGGGGTGGAAAGGTGCATACAAAGATATAATTAGCAAAGTAATCCAATTTATGATCAAAAAAGGATCTAATCCTAAAAATATTACTGCAGCTATCGGACCTGCTATCTCAGCTAAAAATTATGAAGTAAAAGCAGATTTTAAAAGAAAATTTATAAAAAAGGATAAAAAAAATAATAAATTTTTTAAAATTAAGTACAAAAAGCTTTATTTTGATTTACCTAAATATGTGAAATCATGTCTTTTAAAGAATAAAATAAAAAATATTGAGTCTTTAAATATTGATACATTTGATATTAATAATAATTTTTTTAGTGCAAGAAGAGCGTTAAGGCTAAATCATGATGATTATGGTAGAAATATTTCAATAATTATGCTTTATTAGGCTTTTTTAATGAAATTATTATCCGGAAATAGCAACAAACCATTAAGCAAGAGTATTGCTAAATATCTAAAATCTAAATTAGTAAACTCTAGTATTAGAAATTTTTCTGATGGAGAAATCTATGTGGAAATAAATGAAAATATTAGAGGTAATAGTATTTTTTTAATTCAATCTGTTTCATCTCCTGCAAATGATAACCTAATGGAATTACTACTATGTATTGATGCACTTAAGAGATCGTCAGCAAAAAATATTACTGCTGTTATTCCGTACTTTGGTTATGCTAGACAAGATAGAAAAGTTGCACCAAGAACCTCAATTTCAGCAAAACTTGTCTCAAATCTAATTACTAAAGCAGGAGCAGATAGAGTTGTTACTGTTGATTTGCATGCAGGACAAATTCAAGGATTTTTTGATATTCCAGTAGATAACTTGTTCGCAACACCTATTTTTGCAAGACATGTAAAAAAAAAGATAAAAAGTAAAAATCTAATTTGTGTTGCACCAGATGTTGGTGGTACTGAGAGAGCTAGAGCACTAGGAAAGATTTTAAATGTTGGACTAGCAATTGTAGATAAAAGAAGACCAAAGCCAGGTCAATCTCAAGTAATGAATATTATTGGAGATGTTAAAGGAAAAACTTGTATTCTTGTTGACGATATAATCGATTCAGGTGGTACAATTGTAAACGCAGCAAAGGCTCTTAAAGATCGAGGTGCCAAAGAAGTTTATGTTTACATTACTCACGGTGTACTTAGTGGAGAAGCTGTAAACAAAATTAAAAAATCAGTAATTAAAAATTTAGTAATAACTGATACAATTGATAACATGAACAGAGTTAAAGGTGCTAAAAACATTGAAGTTCTGTCAATTTCAGGGCTTATGGGAGAAGCAATTAAAAGAATATCTAATTCAACCTCAGTATCAGATTTATTCAAATAAATACCTTGAGTTATTAAGTAACTTGAGCTAAAAACCCTTGTTTTTATGAATTCATTAGACGCCAACATCAGAAATACCAAAACTAAAGGTGAATTAAATTCATTAAGAGATAATGGTAATGTGCCTGCTATAATTTATGGTGGTGAGGCTCAAAACGAGAAAATTTCAATATCTAAAAAGATACTCAAGTCACTAATTGAAAAAGAAAACTTTTTATCAAGCATCATAACTTTAAATGTTGATGGTAAACCTCAAAAAGTTCTACCAAGAGAAATAAAATATGACATTATTTCAGATGAACCAATTCATGTAGACTTTCTGAGAATAGTTTCAGGCATAAAAGTTAGAATTGAAGTTCCAGTAAAATTTTTAAATCATGAAAAATCTCCTGGTTTGAAAAGAGGTGGGGTTTTAAACATTGTAAGAAGAAAAGTTGAGCTAAAATGTCCAAGTGAAAAAATTCCTGAAAATCTTGTGATAGATCTTGATGGAGTTGATATTGGAGAGAGTTTTAAGATCTCTTCTATAAATCTTGACAGTGATGTTACTCCTACAATTCAAGGAAGAGATTTCGTAATTGCAACACTAGCAGCTCCGACTGTTATGAAAGAACCTGAAAAACCTGCAGAAGCTGAGGCGGCTGAGGGAGAAGGTGCTGAAGGAGCAGAAGCAGCAGCAGCTGAAGGTGGAGATAAGCCAGCAGCTGAAGGTGATAAAAAAGAAGGTGAAGATAAAAAACCTGCTGAAGAAAAAAAATAAGTTAATTAAAATTGAATTTTATCCTCCAATATTAATATTTTATGCTTCTACTTGTAGGATTAGGCAATCCAACCCCAGACAGTGAAAACAATAGACATAATATTGGTTTCAAAATCATAGATGCAATAAATAAAAAATTTGGACTTTCAAAACAAAAACCAAAATTCAAAGGACTTCTTACAACTGGTAATGTTGGAGAACAAAAAGTTTATGCAATTAAACCTTTAACATTTATGAATAATTCTGGAATTTGTATTAGAGAATTAATTGAATATTTCAAAATAGATGCTGAGGATGTTATCGTTTTTCATGACGATCTAGATGTAGAATTTGGAAAAATAAAAGTAAAATTTGGTGGCTCTGATGCAGGACATAACGGAATTGCATCAATAGATAAGTTTATTGGCAAAGATTATTCAAGAGTGCGAATAGGAATTGGTAAACCAAAAGATAAAATGGAAGTTAGTGATTTTGTTCTTCAAAATTTTGATGAAGATGAAATGCTTGGATTGGAAAAAGTTACCAATAACATCACAGATTCTATTTCAATACTTATCGACAAAAAATTAGATTTATTCTCTAGCACTGTAAATAATAAATAATGAGTTTTAAATGTGGAATTGTTGGTTTGCCTAATGTGGGTAAATCTACACTCTTCAACGCGCTTACAAACTCAAGCAAAGCACAAGCTGCAAATTTTCCGTTTTGTACGATAGATCCCAATGTGGGAATAGTCCCAGTTCCAGACGAAAGATTGAACAAATTATCAGAAGTTTCAAAATCAAAAAAAACAATAAATACAACTATTTCATTTGTGGATATAGCTGGTCTTGTTAAAGGTGCATCTAAAGGTGAAGGATTAGGCAATAAATTTCTGTCCCACATAAGGGAAGTTGATGCAGTTATTCATATGATTAGATGCTTTGACTCAGACGATATTCAAAATGTTAATCCTGACGTTGACCCTATAAGAGATCTTGAAATCATTGAAACTGAGATGATGCTAGCTGACCTAGAATCTATACACAAAAGACTTGAAAAAAATAATAAAAAAAATGTGGAAGAAAACCAACTTAAAATTTTAGAGATTGCATTAGACTGCATTAATAATGATAAAGATATATCAATATTAAATTCTCAATTTGATACAAAACAACTTAATCAAAGTGGTCTTTTATCAATAAAACCAAAGATCTTTGTTTGTAATGTAGATGAACAAAGTGTACAGAATGGAAATGAATATACTAAAGACTTTATCGAAAAATTTGGAAAAGATAACACTCTGATTGTTTCTGCAGACATAGAAAACCAAATAAATGAATTAGCAAAAGATGAAAAAAAAAATTATATGGATATGATTGGTTTAAAAGATACAGGTTTAAGTATGTTAATTCAAAAGGGGTATAAAATATTAGAACTTGATACATATTTTACCTCTGGACCTGAAGAAACAAGAGCGTGGACAATACAAAAAAATTGTACTGCACCTAAAGCTGCAGGAGAAATTCATACAGATTTTGAAAAAGGTTTCATTAGAGCTGAAACTATATCTTATGAGGATTTTGTAGCCAATAATGGATGGGTAAATTCTAAGGCTAATGGAAAAATGAGATTAGAGGGTAAAGACTATATTGTTAAAGATGGCGATGTATTAAACTTCAGATTCAACACGTGACCAGATTCTTTTCATACTAAAATAAACTAAAACAGTTAAAATAATTAAATAAACAATCGCTTTAAAGCCCATCTGATGTCGAGATTCTAAATGAGGTTCAGCTGACCACATTAAGAAGGTCGTTACATCTTTTGACATCTGTTCTACTGTTGCATTTGTTCCGTCACCATACTCTACTAATCCATCTGATAATGGAGCAGCCATTCTAATTTTATTACCATACATATATTTGTTGTAATAAACTCCGTCATCTAAAGATACGTTGCTAGGAGCTTCTTCATATCCTTGTAATAAAGAATATATGTAATCAACTCCACCACCTCGAGCTTTAACCAAAACAGACATGTCTGGAGGGTATGCACCACCATTTGCCGCTTGGGCAGCTTTTACATTGTCATATGGCATTACAAATTTATCAGATAATTTACCTGGTCTTGTAAACATTTCACCATCTGAATTTGGACCATCAGTTACTTCAAATGAAGCTGCTATAGCTTTAGCTTGAGCTTCAGAGAATTCTGGCCCTCCTGGCTCTGCTAAATTTCTATAACTTAAATACTTCATAGAATGACATGAGGCACATACTTCAGTATAAACTTGATAACCTCTTTGAAGAGAAGCTCTATCAAATTTTCCAAATAGACCCTTAAAACTCCAGTCAGTTTTTAGATATTCTACTTTTTCAGCAGCAAAAGAATTTGAATTTGAAGTAATAATTAAGATTATTATAGAAAATAATTTAAATAAATTTTTCACCTTATTCTATTTTACTTTCTTTATTTCTGGCGGCAGCTAGATTTGGTGAACCACCTAGAACAGGTTCGGTAATACTTAGAGGCACTGGTAAAGTTTTTTCTTTAAAGCCTAGAACAGGAAGAATAACTAAAAAATGCAAAAAGTAATAGGCTGTTGCAACTCGTGCTATCAATAAGTAAAGTCCCTCAGCTGGCATCGCACCCACATATCCAAGTATCAAAACATCAGCAACTAGTATCCAGTAAAATTGTTTATATAAAGGTCTGAATACCGCAGATCTTATTTTTGACGTATCTAACCAAGGTAAAACCGCTAAGATTAATATTGCAGATAACATAGCTACAACTCCTAGCAATTTATCAGGAACTGATCTTAATATTGCATAAAAAGGTAAGAGATACCATTCAGGAACAATGTGTGCGGGTGTTACCATTGGGTTTGCCTCGATATAATTATCTGCGTGACCTAAAATATTTGGTGCATAGAATACAAAGAAAGCAAACACAATCATGAACATTAATAAAGCAAAACCATCTTTAATTACTATGTAAGGATGGAAAGGTACAGTATCTTTAGAAGGTTTTTTTATATCTATTCCAACTGGATTGTTGTTACCAGGAACATGTAAAGCCCATATATGTAAAACAACTAATCCTAAAATTAAAAATGGAATTAAATAATGCAAAGTAAAAAATCTAGTTAACGTAGGGTTGTCGACTGAATAACCTCCCCACAACCAAGTGACAATACCCTCTCCAACTAATGGAATAGCACTAAATAAATTTGTGATTACAGTTGCTCCCCAAAAGCTCATTTGTCCCCAAGGCAATACATAGCCCATAAATGCAGCCGCCATCATTAGCAAGTAAATAATTATTCCAATTATCCAAATTATTTCTCTTGGTGCTTTGTAAGAACCATAAAATAATGACCTGAAAATATGAATGTAGACTGCTAAGAAAAACATAGATGCACCATTTGCATGAATGTATCTAATTAACCAACCGTAATTGACATCACGCATGATGTGCTCAACACTCTCAAAAGCCATATCTGCGTGAGCAATGTAATGCATTGCAAGAGTTAATCCGGTAACAATTTGAGTGATTAAGCAAAAAGTTAAAATTCCACCAAATGTCCACCAATAATTTAAATTTTTAGGAGTCGGATAATCTGTTAAATGATTTGCAAGAGTTAATAGTGGCAATCGATCATTAAACCATTGTCCTACCTTCGATTTTGGTCTGTAATCGTGGTCACTCATTTTCTTTATCCAATTTTAATTGTGTTTGCATCAACGAATTCATATTTAGGCACTTCCATATTCCAAGGTGCTGGTCCTTTTCTAATTCTTCCAGAAGTATCATAATGAGATCCATGACATGGACAGAACCACCCATTATAATCACCTTTATCATTTAGAGGTACACATCCAAGGTGTGTACATACACCTAACATAACAAGCCACTCGGGGTTTTTTGCTCTATCTTCATCTTTTTCTGGATGAATTAAATCCTCCATCTTTACGGCTCTTGCCTCATCAATTTCTTCTTGAGTTCTTCTTCTTATAAAGACTGGTTTACCTCTCCATAAAACAGTCAATGTATTTCCAGGTGTTAATGAACTTACATCAACCTCTGTACTAGCTAATGCTTTAACAGAAGCATCTGGATTCATCTGATCTATCATTGGCCACACTACCGCAGCGGCACCAACAGCTCCTACAGCTGTAGTAGCTGTAAATAAAAAATCTCTTCTTTTTGTTTTTTTTTCAGACACTTTTAGTTGCTTTTATTATTATCTCTTTTTGATTTAAAATAGTTAATATACGAATTCATATAATATAAAATAATTATTTTACTACTGAAAGAATGACACAGAATTCACCAATTTTTGGACCCAAAATAGCTTTGTATGAGCCTGATATCCCTCAGAATACTGCTGCAATCATAAGAACCTGTGCTTGTCTGGGTGCTAAATTAGAAATAATTGAACCATGTGGCTTTCTATTATCAGACAAACGTTTTAAAAGAGTGGTTATGGACTATATGGACTATAGTCAAATAGAGTTTTATCAAAGTTCGGAAAAATTTTTTGAAGCAAAGAAAAAACAGAGAATCGTATTGATGACAACTAAGGGTTCAATAAATTATACTAAATTTAAATTTAAGCCTGATGATACTATTTTGTTTGGAAGAGAAAGTGCTGGGGTACCCGAAAAGGTTCACAAGATTATTAAAAATCGTTTAAAAATACCCATGAATAATCAAGTAAGATCTCTTAATATTTCATCGTCTGTTGCCATTGTTTTGGCGGAAAGTTTGCGTCAAATTGAATTAATATAAAATGGATATTTCAATTAAAAAAGACTTAGCGAGTAATTGGTTTAAGCTATTACAAAATGCAATATGTGACGACATTTTAAAAATTGAAAAAAACAAATTAAATTTTCAATCAACTTCTTGGAATAGAAGCAGTAAAAAAGATGAGGGTGGTGGTGAATATAGAATTCTTAAAAATGGAAAAATTTTTGAAAAAGTAGGAGTAAATTTTTCAAAAGTTTATGGAAAATTTCCTAAACAATTTCAAAAGAATATACCAGGCGCAAGTAAAGATCCTAGATTTTGGGCATCAGGAATATCAATAGTTATGCACATGCAAAATCCCCATATTCCTGCAATGCATTTTAATACCAGATTTATTTGTACAACAAAGAATTGGTTTGGTGGAGGTATGGATATAACCCCAGCAATAAAAGATGAAAAAGAGAAGAAAAACTTTCATAAAATATTAAAGTCAATGTGCGATAGACATAATAAAAATTATTATAAAAAATATAAAAAGTGGTGTGATGAATATTTTTATCTACCTCACAGAAAAGAAGCCAGAGGTATAGGTGGGATATTTTTTGACTATAAAAATGATAATTTTGAAAATGACTTTAAATTTGTCAGAGATGTTGGTGTAACATTTCAAATGCTATTTAATGAAATAATTAAAAAAAAATTAAAAAGAAAATGGACTTTAAAAGATAAAGAGTTTCAGTATATTAAAAGGGGTCGATACGCAGAATTTAATTTGCTCTATGATAGAGGAACGAAATTTGGGCTACAAACTGGTGGTAATGTTGAAGGAATTTTGATGTCATTACCCCCGATTGCAAAATGGAAATAAGAAAATGGATAAAGAGCCAATAACATTAAACGGATTAAATAAACTAAAAGAAGAATTGGTTTTTTTAAAAGAAAAAAAAAGACCTGAGATAGTAGCTGCAATTGCTGAAGCGAGATCCCATGGAGACCTTAAAGAAAATGCCGAATATCATGCAGCTAAAGAAGAACAATCTCATAACGAGGGAAGAATTACAGAAATTAACGATATTATTGCAAGAGCAAATGTTATTGACGTTACAAAACTAAACAATGAAGGAAAAGTAATTTTTGGATCTACAGTTTATTTAGAAGATTTAGATACTGGTGAAAAAATTAATTATAAAATTGTTGGAAGAGATGAAGCAGATTTAAAACAAAAACTAATTTTCTTTCAATCACCAATTGGCAAAGGTTTGATTGGAAAAAATAAAAGTGATTTAGTTGAAATAAATACACCCTCTGGTGTAAAAAATTTTGAAATTAAAGACGTTAAATATATTTAACTTTTAACTATTTGTTGAACCTGCTTATCTGAAATTTGAAATCCGTTTTGAACCCAAGTTTCTTCTATCCTTTTTAATTTATTACCTAAAGTTTTGCCCTCAGGAATTTGAAATTTAGACATTAATAGATCGGCCCCTATTGGCAAAGTTGGAATTACTTTCTCTTTATAAGTATCTAATAGTTTGATTAGTTTTTTCTCTACTTTGTTTGAGATAAATATTTTAAAATTAATTATATCCAATACAGCCTGTCGCCCATTAAAATAAAAAAATTTATTCAAGTTTTTCTCTGTAAAGTTGTTTAAAGTTACTTTTTCTCTATAAAAAAGATCTATTAATTTTAATCTTTTCTTATCTTTGTTAGATATTTTAAATTTATAAAGAAAATAATCAGCATTATCAGTCCCATCAATCACTAAAAGCGCAATTAAAAATATAAAGTCAATTTTTAAAAAATTCTCTGCAGCATAAGAATTTTGTTTTTTAAAATTTTTAATATTCTTTAATTGAGGGAAAATTATTTCTATGAGTTCTAAACTTTCTTTATCTTTGAAAAGTTTTAAAAATCCATTTGAACTAGTTATTTTTTTTAGCTCATCGATTAACCTTTCAGATGATATATTTGAAATTCCATCAATATTTTTTTTTATATTTTTTATTATTTCTGGCTGGTGCTCATGATTTGAGTAGTTTAAATAAAATCTTAAATACCTTAAAATACGCAAATAATCCTCTTGAATTCTTTTTTCCGCATTGCCAATAAAATTAATATAACCATCCTCCAAATCTTTTTTACCGTTAAATGGATCAAATAAATTACCATCACCATCTGCATAAATTGAATTGATAGTAAAATCCCTTCTAGAGGCATCTTCCTTCCAATCTAAAGAGAATTCTACTTCAGCATGCCTTCCATCAGTTGAGACGTCTTTCCTTAAAGAAGTAATTTCATATTTATATTCATCAATTATTGCTGTTATAGTTCCGTGTTCAATTCCTGTTTCGTAATAACTTATTTCTTTGTTTTTAAGAGCCTCACAAACTTCCAGGGGAGTTAAATTTGTTGCTAGGTCAATATCATCAACATTTTCTTTTTTTATCACTTTTCTTACACACCCACCCACATATCTGATTTCACTTTTCTCTGAAAAATTATTAATTGCCTCAAAAATTTTATTTGCTGGTGTTGTTAAAGTAATTTGTTTTAAATTTTGACTGATATAATCAAGATTTTTTGATCTGGAAAAAAATTTATCTAAAAAATTTTTCATAAATGGCTGGGGCGCTAGGATTCGAACCTAGGATGCAGGTACCAAAAACCCGTGCCTTACCGCTTGGCTACGCCCCAATACTAGCTTCCTATAACATAAAAATATAAAATTCATATAGTTTTTGCTGTAACACACCAATAATTTTTATATTTTCTTTTAAATTTAGCTTTTGCCAATTTACAACTCTTTAATGAATTATAATAGGCAACAATTGTTGATCCTGAACCAGTCATTCTTACAAATAATGGATTATTTATACTTTCTAAGAACAACTTTATTTTTTTAAGTTTTGGATATTTTTTGAGTGCTATTGTTTCAAGGGCATTTTGTTGATCAATCAAATATTTTACTCCAAACATGTTTTTTTTAGGTTTGTTATATTTTGATTTTGTATACTTTCGAACAGCTGAGTATATTTTTTTAGTTGAGCACCCAAAATCAGGTTTTACTAAAGTAGAATAATATTTTGGAGTATTATAAATCTTTTTTATTCTACCACTTGATGACAACACACAGCTGGATGAAATGGTTCCCAGAATAACATCAGAACCAACCCAGTCACAGATACTTCGAGTTTTTTGATGATTAGGATTAATAATTTTTTTTTTAACCAGATAATTAAACACACTAGCTGCGTTCATCGATCCCCCACCCAACCCAGCTTCTTGAGGGATTAATTTTTTAATTTTAACTTTGAATTTTTTATTTTTTAATAAATTTTCTTTATCTAGTATCTGAAATAATCTTTGAACAGTATTTTTTTTTCCAATATTTTTAGAAAACTTTCCATAAAAAGAAATGTGGTGTTTTTTTCCATTATGTTGATTTATCGAAATAACATCATGTAAATCTATGAAACCAATTATACTTTCAATTTTATGTAAAACCTTTTTTTTTCCAGTGATATTTAGTGCTAAATTTAACTTTGCATTAGATTTAATTTTATTAATTTTCATTTAGGAATTTTTAAGACCCTCAATTACTTTAATATTGATTTTTTCTCTCATATCGTCTTCGGTGTCATCAAAAGTTAATACGTTGTTCCAAAAATATCTTGCTTGAATTTTTCGATTTAATTTCCATAAAATGTCTCCATAATGATCATTCACAATTGGGTCATCTGGCATTAATTCTACAGCTCTTTTTAAATACTTTTCTGCCTCTACATAGTCCTCTATTAAAAAATAAGCCCATCCAATTGAATCAATAATATATGGATCATTGCTTTTTAAATCATATGCTGTTTTCAACATATCCATTGCTTCATTAATTTTATAATCACGCTCTAACCAAGAGTAAGCAAGGTAATTTAAAATATATGCATCACTAGGATCAATTTTAAGCGCATGCAATAAATCTTCATCTGACCTTTCATAATTGCCCATTCTTTCATAACTACCACCTCTACGATACAATACATCTGATTTGATAAGTGAATTGTCATCCAGTGTTAAAATAATTTCTGTATAACGATCTATTGCCTTTTCATAATTTTTAGAATTTTTATAAAAATTGGCTAAATCAAAAATCATTTTTATATTTGGATTTTCAATTTTATTAAATTTTGAGTCTATGAATTTAATTCCATTTTCATAATCCTGCTGTTGAATTATTATTTGAGCTTCTTTTTTTAATCTAAACCAATAATAAAATTCATCTTCTTTTTTAAAGTTTTTTAAGATCCTTTGTACTTTATCAAATTCATCATTGAGATAAAAATTTTCTGCAACCAATGACAAATTAAATTCAAACTTGGGATTCAAATAGTTTGACAAATTTAAGTAAAAATTTGATTTCTCAAAATTATCCTGAGAAGAATAAAGATTAGAGATTAAAAATAAAAACTCACTTACAAGATCATTATGATCTTTGCATGAAAAAATTTTTCCAAAATCATCGAATTTTTCTTTGTCTACCCAACTTTTGCTTTGTGAGAGTAAAAGTGTTGAATTTATATAATCAATTTGTTCAACAACTAATCTTGCTTCATTTAATTTATTGTTATCAATTAAATGATTAAGATAAAAGAAAATGTATCTTGAATAATCACCTTGTTGATTATTTATTAAATTAAGAAAAAATGACGAAGTTCTTTTATCTTCAATATAACATCTTTGGAATGTCTCGGCTATAAGAGACAAGTTTCCAAAATTTTTTTTGTTATCTAATATTTTTTTATTTTTAAATGTATAAATATACTGTTTTAGAGTTTCAAATATAACTAGGTTTATTCTATCTTCATCTTGAAATTTTAAACTTTGTGTTAAATATTCGTCAGCCTTTTTAAAGTTATTTTTTTTTAAACTGTCAATTATTAAAATTATATACGCATCATAAAAATCTGAATTAGATTTGTTTGCATTGTTATTTAATACATTAATTGCTTGAGGTACTTTGTTATCTAAAACTAAAGAGTTAACATATCTTTTTAAATAACTGTCATGTTTGTTAATTAATACCTTGGTTAAGTTGAAAAATTTTAAAGCTTCAGAATTGTCTCGATTTTCAAATGCAACAATTCCAGAAAAATAATTTGACAAATCTCTTGAGTTGAAATCATTAAAAGTAGCACTTTTAGAATACAAAGGTGTCTGATAAGATATACATATTAATAGTACTAATTTTAGAAATTTTAGGAACATGTAACTATACTATGACTAAAAAAGTGATAAATCAAAATACCAAATTAAACCAAGAACTAATTAATACTATTGAGCCAAAATTTATATTCGCTGATAAGCCAATAAATAGATTTAATATTTTAGAAACGAAAAATGGCACTCTGCAAACTAATAAAGAAGAATTACTAAAAAATTTAAAAGATCAAATAAATTCAATTGAAAATTGTAAATTGAAAGAAAATTCAAACAAAATTATTTTAGGTGAGGGAAATATAAATAGCCCTTTAATGTTAATTGGTGAGGCTCCTGGGGCTGAAGAAGAAAAGTTGGGTGTCCCATTTAGAGGTGAAGTTGGCGAACTTCTTAACAAAATGCTTATAGCCATCAATATTAAGAGGCAAAATATTTATACAAGTTATGCAATCAATTTTAGACCACCTGATGATAGAAAACCAACCTCAACCGAGATTAAAAGGTACTCAGTATTTTTGAAAGAGCATATATCAATTATAAACCCAAAGATTATCGTTTTAATGGGTAGTTCAGCAATGGAGGCTATAACAGGAATAAGCGAAAAAATAACTGCTGAAAGAGGACATTGGAAGGAAGTGATTTTAAAAAACAAAACATTCCCTTTAATGATAACTTTTAATCCATCTTATCTCATCCGTTTTCCAGAAAATAAAAAATACTCATGGGAAGATTTAAAGAAAATTAGAGACAAAATTAAAGAACTGAAGTTAAAAATTTGATGAAGATAATTGCAGGGGTTGATGAAGTTGGTAGAGGAAGTTTAATTGGACCTGTATATGCTTCAGCAGTGATTTTAAAAAAATCAATTAATCAAAAGTTATTAAAAGATTCAAAATCATTAAGTAAAAAAGAGAGAGAGTATCTATGTACATATATAAAGAAAAATTCTACTTGGTCCATAGGCAAAGCTTCTGTCAAGGAAATAGAAAAGCTGAATATACTACAAGCAAGTTTGCTGGCTATGAAAAGAGCCATCAAAAAACTTAAGAAAAAACCAACACACGTTCTGATTGATGGGAACAAAACTCCAGAATTAGAAAATTATAATTTAAAATCAGTTATTAAAGGAGATAAAAAAATCCCCTCTATTTCGGCAGCTTCTATAATTGCAAAAGTATCAAGGGATAAGTTTATAACCACCTTATCAAAAAAAAATAAAGGCTATGATTGGGATAAAAACTTTGGGTACGGAACAAAACAACACTTAAAAGCTTTGAAAAAATTAGGTATTACTAAACATCATAGAAAAACTTTTTCACCTATATCTTAAATAAATTAACACTACATCTAGTTACCTTCTAAATTAGAAACACTAATCGAATCCAAATTTTTCAATCTCAGGTTGACCGAAGAATCCATTTGGAGTCTAATTAATTTTTACAAATGAAAACTGATTTCAAAAATAAAATAATTAATGGAGATAGTCTTGAAGAATTAAAAAAAATTCCACGTGAAACTTTTGATTTAATTTTTGCAGATCCTCCTTACAACTTACAATTAAAAAGTGAATTAACTAGACCCGATAGATCAAAGGTTAGTGCGGTAAATGATAAGTGGGATCAATTTGAAAATTTTAAAAAATATGATGATTTTACTTATGAATGGCTTAGTGAATGCAAAAGAATTTTAAAAAAGGATGGAGCAATTTGGGTTATAGGAAGCTACCATAATATTTTTAGAGTTGGCACAGCAATCCAAAATTTAGGTTTCTGGATTTTAAACGACGTCATTTGGAATAAAAATAATCCAATGCCAAATTTTAGAGGAACACGTTTTACTAACGCTCATGAAACTTTAATATGGGCCTCTAAAAGTGAGAAATCAAAATACACATTCAATTATCAATCTTTAAAATGTTTAAATGATGATTTGCAAATGAGATCTAATTGGGATCTTCCAATATGCAATGGTTCTGAAAGACTTAAAAAGGATGGAAAAAAAATTCACTCTACACAAAAACCAGAAGCACTATTACATAGAATTTTACTAGCTACATCTAATAAAAATGACCTCATACTTGATCCTTTTTTAGGATCAGGGACAACAGCTACAGTAGCAAAAAAACTAGGAAGAAATTATTTTGGAATAGAAAAAGAAAAAAATTATTTTAAAGCTGCTGAGCAACGATTAAAAACTACAAAGCCTATTGAGGATGATTTGTTAGATACGCTTAAGAATAATAGATCAAAACCAAGAATTCCTTTTGGTTCATTAGTTGAGCTTGGAATAATCAAACCTGGAACTAATATTTTTGATAATAAGAAAAAAATAAGAGCCAGAATTATGGCTGATGGTAGTATAAAACATAATCAAGCAGAGGGTTCTATACACAAAGTTGCGGCTACTATTTTAGGAGCTGAAAGTTGCAATGGATGGACTTTTTGGCACTGTGATATAAATGGACGAACTTATCCTATTGATTATCTAAGACAAAGATTAATTTCTAGAAATTAACTTTTGTAAATTTTACCCAAATAACTTTGCAAAAATTTTCTATTATTAGTTAAAAGTTTTAAAAAAATATTTCTGAATATGATCATAATTGGATTTGATAAATGGAAGGCAAATTGATTGAAATTAGATCTGTTGTTAATCATTTTTACTCTCTTTAATCTGATATCATAAAAATTATTATTATTTATTAAACATTCATATAATTCATTAGCTCCCTCAATTGATTGGGAGGCTCCCTGCGCAAGTGAAGGCGAAAAAGCAAAAAATGCATCTCCTACAAGGAATATATTTTTTGGAGGATTATATAAATTTTTACTTACAAATATTGGAAATAGTTTAATATTTTGAAGACATTCCAAAAAACTTTGAGAAACTTTTTGAGATAATTTAAATTTAATATTTTTTATAAAAGAACTCTCGGTAAAAAGGCTATGTTTCTCTCGCTCATTTGAATTTAATTTATGTTTTAAAATGCCAATAAAATTAAAATTTTTATCATTATTAATTGGATAAACAACATAATGAAAATTCGGTCCTAAAAACAAAGAAATATTTTCCTCATTTATATTTTTTAGATTTTCTCTTGATATACTTCCTCTAATAGCAATCGTATCATTGTAAATTGGTTTTGATTTATCAGTTGAAATTAATAACCTCCCCTTAGAAAACACACCGTCTGAAATAATTAAATAATCACAAGTTATTTTATTTTTATCAAATATTAATTTTATTGAATCTTTTTCGAAATCAATCTTTTCAATACTGTGGTTATATTTAATTATATCTTCGTCCAGCTGTCTTTTTAAAAATTGAACTAATTTTGATCTTTTCAATGTTGTGTATTTACAATCTTCAGAATTAAATTTTGAAATGTCTAAGTCACAAATTTTTTTTGAATTTTTAATTTCATAAAAATCAATTTTTTTTGGATTAAATTTTTCCTCTTTAGTGAGAGATGCAAAGCCTATTTTGTTTAAAAGCTTCACGCTATTTACAGACAGCTGAATTCCATAGCCTTCATCTATTTCTATTGAATTTCTTTTTTCATAAATCGTAACCTGATAATCTTTATGATCTTTGAATAAATTGGCTATATACAAACCAGAAATTCCAGCACCAATTATTGCTATTTTTTTCATTTATGACTTTCTAAAAATTTTACTATTTTTTTTGTAAATGTCGGCAGTGTATAATTTTGAAGCTTTGTTGGATCAATCCAATAATTATTTTTATTTAAATTATATTCATTTTTAAATTCAATTTTAATGTTCATATTCATATTAGACATTTTAAAATTCAAATCTTTATCAAAATTTTTAGGATTATTAACTTCCTCCATTGGGAAGATATTAAAATTTTTTAAAAAATTAAATTTGTTATTTTTTATTAATAAATAATGATTATTTTTTTTATAAACATTTAGCTTGTAAAAAGTTTCTTTGTCTTTTTTTTTAAATTTTACTAAATCAAATTTTTTATTTTTAAATGATTTGCATTTTTTTACTAATGGACAGTTCTTACAATTAGGACTAACGGGTTTGCAAATAAGTGCTCCTAATTCCATTAAAGCTTGAGCATAATCACTAGATCTTTTGATAGATGTTCCAAAAATTTTTTTCTGCTCGTGTAAATTTTCTTTTTTTATTTGATCTTGTTTTTTTAAAAGTAAGTATCTCTTTAGCACTCTTTCAATATTGCCATCTAGAGGAATTATTGGTTCATTGAATGCAATTGCAGAAATTGCACTTGCTGTATAATCTCCAATTCCCGGAAGAGACTTTAAATCTAAAAAATTTCTAGGTATTTTTTTATTAAAATTTTTAACAACTATTTGAGCGGTTTTTTTTAAATTTCTTACTCTTGAATAGTATCCAAGACCCTCCCAAAGTTTAATTAATTTTCTATCATCATATTTAGATAATTTTTCAATTGTAGGGATATTTTTTATAAATCTGTTAAAGTAAGGTATTACCGTTGCAACCTGAGTTTGCTGCAACATGAATTCACTTACTAAAGTGTAGTATTGCTTTTTTGTTTGAGAAACATTCTTCCTCCAAGGTAAAGATCTTTTATTTAAATCATACCAATTAAGAATATTATTTGTTATTATTGGATCTTTCATATGCAATCTAAAAATAATACTAAGCAGAGAAACGCTAGCATTCAAGGATTAAGATCTTTCAAAGACACTTTGCCAAAAAATGTCAAAAAAATAATAAATAAAAAAGGGTATGTATATTCAGAAACGCTGAGCAATTGGAAATATTTAGTTGGAAGCGAATTATTTAAAATTTGCTATCCAAAAACATTTAAAAATTCAAATAAGTTTGGTGTTAGCACCTTAGTGGTTATGGTCAAGCGAGGGCATGAGGTTGACATGGAATATTCGAAAAAAGATATTTTAGATAAAATGAATAATTTTTTTGGCTATTCTGTTGTTGAAAAGCTTAAATTTATAAGTTTTGATGATGAACATGAAATGACAGGCTCGAATGACATAAAAGTTAAAAATGTGGCAATTAGTAAATATCAGGATAAAATTAAAGATGTTAAAAACGAAAAAATAAAAAAATCATTAACAGAGCTAACCAGGGTTTTTAAAGAGAAATGAAAAAAATTATATTCTTAATATTATTGTTTTTTACTACAGTCTTAAATGTACAAGCTGAGGAAATTAAAAGGATAACTGTTGGTAACGAAGATGCAAAAATAACTATTATAGCTTTTGAGTCATTGACTTGTAGTCATTGTGCTAATTTTCATAAAAATGTTTACCCTCAATTAAAAGAAGAATTTCTTGATAAAGGAATTGCCAAAATTGAATTTAGACATTTTCCCCTTGACATAGCTGCTTTTAATGCGTCAAAAGTTTCTCAATGTAAGAATGACGGAAATACAGATATCCTTGAAAGTTTATACGCTAATCAACAAAAATGGGTTAAAGGAAGTTCAATAGAGGAAGCAAATGAAAACTTGCAAAAATTTTTAAAAAATGAAGGATTTACAATTGATTTTGATTCATGTGTAAACAATAAAGAAATTGAGGATTTTGTATTAAACGACCGAATCGATGGAGCAAAGAACTTTAAAGTAAACGCAACTCCTACGATAATAATCAACAATAAAAAATTTGAAAAACCCTTAAGTTATAAAAATTTAAAAAAAGCACTAGAAAAACTGATATAAGTTAGTGCATGGAGTTTAAAAAAATCCAATTAAACGGATTTAAATCTTTTGCAGAAAAAACCAACTTCTTAATTGAAGATGGTCTCACTGGTATAGTAGGTCCAAACGGCTGTGGTAAATCTAACATTGTAGAGTCTTTAAGATGGGTAATGGGAGAGACCTCTGCAAAAAGTATGCGTGGATCAGGTATGGAAGATGTTATATTTTCAGGAACATCTAATAAAGCATCAAAAAATATTGCAGAAGTATCTATTGAAGTTGAAAACAAAGATAAAGAAGGTCCAATCCAATACCGCGAGTTGGAGCAAATACAAATTAGAAGAAAAATAGAAAAAGATAAAGGATCTAAATTTTACATTAATGATAAAGAAGTAAGAGCAAGAGATGCGCAAATGTTTTTTGCAGATCTTTCGACTGGTGCACACTCTCCATCTATGATTAGTCAAGGAAGAATAGGTGCCTTAGTAACTGCGAAACCAACAGATAGAAGGGCAATTTTAGAAGAAGCTGCAGGAATATCTGGTTTACACGTTAGAAGACATGAGGCTGAATTAAGATTGGGTGCGGCTGAGAATAATTTAAAAAGAGCAGATGAATTAAGAAGACAGCAAGAAAAACAATTAGCAAATCTTCAAAAACAAGCTGAAGAGGCAACAAAATACAAACTAATTTCAGATCAAATTAAAAAAATTGAAGCAGGTTTATATTATTTAAAATTACTAGAAATAGACAAAGAAATTAGAATAGAAAATGAAATTAATACTGAGGCAGAAGGAGAAGTAGAAGGATTTAATAACAAAATATCTGAATTAGAAAATTCAATTAAAACTTTTACAGATAAAGTAAATCCATTGAGAGAGAAAAATATAGAAAATTTATCTAGGATACAAAGACTAAATCTAGAACTTCAAAGTTTAGATGAGGAAAATACTAGAATTCAAGATGAGATAGAAAGTATCAAAAAATCAATTCAAACACTTGATGATGATATCACGAGAGAAAAAGGGATTATTATTGACGCTAACTCAAATGAAAAAAGATTGAAGGAAGAAAAAACTGAATTAATTGAAACAGACTCGAAATATTTTGAGACAGAAAAATTGTCTAATGAAGAGTTAGAAAGTGCAAAAAATAAACTTAAAGAAGAACAAAAATTAGTTGATGAAGTTGTGAATAATTTAGCTGAAGAAACTATAAATATAAGTGTTGGTCCAATAAAAAATATAAAAAATACAATATCAAGGGTAAAAGAATTAATAGACAGTAACGAAATAAATCAAGCATTAACACTTCTAGATAGATGTAATATGGAGCTAGATAGTTTTTTAAATGATTTAAAAAATGAGAGATCTAGAAGTGAGTTATTAGGAGTTAGCGAAAAATCAGAAAATATAAAATTACTCCAAGAAAAATATGCCGATGCATATAGTAAAAATCAATCAATTAAAAATGAATCTATAAAAAGAAATGAAAGAATTAAAACTATTGAAACAGAAATTGAAAGTTGGAAAAATTTATTAACTAACTCAGAAAAAATGGTTAATGAACTAACACAAAGAAAAGAAAAATTATCAAAACAATTAAGTGATTTAGAAAACCAGCCTAGAGCACAGGCAGAAAGAAAAGGTCAAATTTCAGAAAATTTAAGAATTTCAGATAAAGAAAAAATTGATAATGAAGCGATTATAGATGAAACAGATCAAAAAATTGAAATGTTAAGAACGCAATTAAATGAAATTCAAGAACAATCAATTCAAATCAGAGAAAGAAAAGCAAGCTCAGGAGCTACAATTGAAGGCCTACAAAAAAGAAAAAATGATCTCCTTGATAGAATTAGTTCTGAGTTAAATTTGAATGAAGATAATATTTTAGAAAATTCAAATTTAAACGGAGTAGAAGAGCTTCCAAATCCAGTTGATCAAGAAGATGCTTTAGACAAGAAAAAACAAGAAAGAGAAAAATTAGGATCTGTAAATTTAAAAGCAGATGAAGAAACAAGTAAATATGAAGAAGAGATAAAAAAAATGGAACAGGATCGTGCCGACCTTGTTACTGCTATCGTGAAACTGAAAGATAGCATCAATGAACTTAATCAAAAAGGAAGAGAGAGATTGATTGAAGCTTTTGAAAAAGTTAATAGAAAATTTAATGAAGTTTATACAAAACTATTTAATGGTGGAAATGCCAAACTAGAATTGGTGGACTCTGATGATCCACTTGAAGCAGGTTTAGAAATGTTGGTTAGTCCTCCAGGAAAAAGACTTCAATCTATAACTTTGTTATCTGGAGGTGAGCAAGCGTTGACTGCCCTGTCATTAATCTTTGCAGTATTTTTAACAAACCCTTCACCTATATGTGTATTGGATGAGGTTGATGCACCACTTGACGATGCTAACGTAACAAGATTTTGTAGTTTACTTGAGGAACTAATTAAAATAACCAACACAAAATTTATAATTGTAACTCATCATGCTTTAACCATGTCAAAAATGAACAGACTATATGGGGTAACTATGCCTCAAAAAGGAATTAGTCAGCTTGTGGCTGTTGATTTACAAAAAGCAGAGAGTATGGTTGCTTAAGCTATATAGATGCCAAAAGACCCTTTCAAAACTCGCTTAGAGATTGCAAAAAGCAAGATTTCAAAGAAAAATCTCTACAATAAGAAGAATGACCCCTCACCTATAGGAACTGCATTCAAATTGAGCACAGAACTTGTTTCTGCAGTGGCTGTGGGGACAATTATTGGGTTTATTTTTGACAAGACCTTTGGTACTAAACCCTGGTTTATATTAATATTTTTTTTTGTTGGTGTAGTTGCTGGAATAACCAATGTGATTAGATCTGCAAAAAAAATGCAAAAATAAATAAGTATTATGGCAGCAAATCCTATGTCCCAATTCGACGTTTATAGAATTGGACCAGAAATTAAAGTTGGAGCATTCGACATATCTTTTACGAACGCAAGTTTGTTTATGATTTTAAGTACTGTATCTATTTTGTTAATCTTTAATTTAGGATCAAAAAAAAATTCAATACTTCCAAACAAAATTCAATTATTGTCAGAACTTAGCTATACCTTTGTATCGAAAATGATCAGCGATACAGCTGGATCAAAAGCTAAACCATACTTTGCATTTATATTTTCTCTATTCATGTTTGTTTTATTTTGTAACATGTTTGGAATGATACCTTATACTTTCACTGTAACCAGTCATATCATTGTAACATTTGTGCTCGCAGCATTTATATTTATTGGAGTGACTGTAATAGGGTTTATTAAACATGGATTTGGGTATTTAAAATTATTTGTTCCAAGTGGAGTGCCTGCAGTATTGCTCCCTTTAATTGTTGTTATAGAAATTATTTCTTATTTGAGTAGGCCTATAAGTTTATCAGTTAGATTATTTGCAAATATGATGGCTGGTCATACAATGATGAAAGTTTTTGGAGGCTTTGTAATTAGTCTTGGAATAGTTGGTGGGTGGCTTCCACTAAGTTTTTCGGTTGCATTAACAGGTTTGGAGATCTTAGTTGCTTTTCTTCAAGCTTACGTTTTTGCAATCTTAACCTGCATCTATTTAAATGATGCATTAAATTTACACCATTAATAACAGAGGAGGATATAATGGAATTAGAAGCAGCAAAAATGATCGGAGCAGGTTTAGCAGCAATTGCTTTAGCTGGAGCCGGTGTCGGTATCGGAATAATTTTTGGAAATTATTTGTCTGGTGCAATGAGAAATCCATCTGCAGCACAAAAGCAATTTCCTAACTTGCTTTTAGGTTTCGCACTTGCAGAAGCTACAGGATTATTCGGATTGGTAGTTGCGTTAATCATTCTCTTTGCATTTTAAATTGATGGTTAAAAAAATATATTTTCAGTCAATATTTTTTAGCTTCTTTTTTATTAAAGAAGCTTTTGCAGCTGAAAGCGGGGGTATGCCTCAATTAAATCCAGAGTTTTGGGTTTCTCAAATTTTTTGGCTAATACTTACTTTTGGTATTATGTATTTAGTTTTATCTAAACTAATACTACCCAAAATTAGTAACAATTTAGAATCGAGGAAATCTCAAATATTAGAAAATATTGAGGCTGCTGAGAAGCAAAGAAAAGATAGTGATGCAAAACTAAAAGAATACGATGAAATTATATCTAAAAGCAAACTTGAAGCTAATAGTATTTTCAATCAAGCAAGAGCAAAAGCACTAAAAGACATTGGTGCAAAAAGGGAAGTTCTTGATAAGCAAATTGATAATGAAATTGCTGAGGCTGAAAAAGAAATAGTTTCATTAAGAAAAAATGCACCAGATAAAATAAATAAAATTGCTATTGAGACTTCATCTGAGTTATTGCAAAAACTAATTGGAGCTGATGTAAATAATAGTAGTATATCTGCAATTGTTGACGATCTATCTAAAAGAAATGGAGATAAATACTATGGCAATTGATGCAACATTTTGGGTAGGCGTATCATTTATTATTTTTTTTGGAGCGTTAATTTATCTTAAAATTCCTCAAAAAATTTCTGAAATGTTAGATAAAATGATATCTGACATTAAAAATGAAATTGATGAAAGTGAAAAATTAAGAAATGAGGCAAAAACACTATTAGATAACTCACAAAAAAAATTAGATACAGCTCAGTCTGTTAGCAACGAAATTCTTGAGAACGCCAAAAAAGATGCGGATAGATTAATAATTGAGATGAATGATAAATTTCATAAATCATCAGAAATTAAAAAAAATTTAGCTGAAAATAAAATAAGTCAGATGAAAGAAGCTGCTTTAAAAGAAATTAAGGACGCATCAATAAAAATTGCCGTGGACTCAGTTAAAAAAATAATAACTACATCTGTAGACAAGTCAAAATTAGATGCTGTGTTTCAAAAAAATTTAGATGAAACTAAAGCAGAGTTAAAAAAAATTAACTCATAATACACTTACAATTTTTCAAAAAAGCTATAAATTATTAAAATGAACTCTATAGTCATTGGATCAGGATTTGGTGGGATCGCAGCAGCGCTAAGACTTAAGGCAAAAGGACATAACGTAAAATTAATAGAAAAACATCCAGACCTAGGTGGTAGAGCAAGAGTTTTTAAGAGAAACGGATTTGTATATGATGCTGGACCAACAGTAATTACTGCACCCTACTTAATTAATGAATTGTTCGAGTTATTCAATAAAGATCCAAAAAATTATATAGAACTAACTCCACTTAAAATTTGGTACCAATTTATTTTTGAGGACAAAACTAAATTTAACTATTCAGGTGACGAAATTGAAATGAAAGGCCAAATTGAGAAGCTAAGCAAAGAGGACGTAAATGGATATGAAAAATTAGTTAATTTTACAAAAAAAATATTTGATAAAGGTTTTTTAGAACTCGCAGATGTGCCATTTGATAAACCTTTCGTAATGATGCAACAACTACCTGCTCTACTAAAACTTAAAAGTTATAAATCAGTTTACTCGCTTGTTTCATCTTATATAAAAAATGAAAAATTAAGAAGAATGCTTAGCATGCATCCTTTACTAGTTGGGGGAAATCCTTTTACTACCACTTCTATTTACGGATTAATTCTTTATTTAGAAAAAAAATGGGGAATACACTATTCGATTGGAGGAACAGGAAATATAATTAAAGGTTTTGAAAAGTTAATGAATGAGGTTGGTATTGAAATAATAAAAAACACTGAAGTAACCGAAATTATAACAAAAAAAAATAAAATAAGTGGTGTAAAATTAAATAATGAAAATGAAATTGCTGCAAATAATGTTGTTTGCAATGCAGATCCTCCTGCATTTTATGAAAAAATGTTAAGCAAAAGCAACAAGAGTTCCATGTTGTTTAATTGGAAAAAAAACCGAATGGAATATTCTATGGGTTTATTTGTTTATTATTTTGGAACAAAAAAAATTTATGAGAATGTTGAACATCATACAATAAAGTTTGGAAACAAGTATAAAGAACATCTTGATGACATATTTGATAAGAAAAAATTAAATAATGATATTAGCTATTACCTTCACAGACCTACAGCAACTGATAAAACTATGGCCCCAGAAGGGAATGATTGTTTTTATGTGTTAGTGCCAGTTCCTAACAATCAGTCAAAAATAAATTGGGAAACTGAAGGTGAAAAAATGAAAAATCTTGTAATTGAAAAAATGGAAAAAGACTTAATGCCAGATCTCAAGAACAATATAGTTGAAGATTTTTATCTGACGCCTGATTACTTTGAAAAAGAGTTAAATACAAAATTTGGATCAGGATTTTCAATTCAACCTAAATTTACACAATCTGCATATTTTAGATTTCATAATAAATCAGAAATATATGATGGTTTGTACTTTGTTGGAGCAGGTACACATCCTGGCGCCGGAGTTCCAGGTGTTCTCTCTTCAGCGAAGGTTTTAGATAAATTATTTTAATGTTAACAAAGAATTATTTAGCTATTTACGCAAAATCTTTTAATTGGGCAGGTTTTTTTTTACCAAAAAAAACTTATGAAAAATGCTCTGCGCTTTATGATTTTTGTAGAGAAGTAGATAATATTGCTGATGATGAAAACAAGATTGAAATAAAAAAAGACAATTTTATTAAATTTAGAAATAATTTTATAAATAAAAATTATGATGATGTAATTATTAAAAACATTTGGGATCTTATAAATGAATTTAGTATTTCAACTAAAATTGTAGAAGATTTATTTGAGGGTATTAATTCTGATATAAAAGAAAATGTTAAACTTAATTCAAAAAAAGAATTATTAATTTATTCCTATAGGGTGGCTGGAACAGTTGGATTGATGATGGCTAAAATATTGAACGTTCAAAAAAAACAATCTTTAAAATCAGCTATTGATCTTGGGATTGCTATGCAATTAACAAATATTTCTAGGGATGTTATGGAAGATAAAAAAAATAAAAGATTTTATATCAATGAGAATTTTGAGGACATAAAGAATACAATCAAGCTTTCAGAAAAGTTTTATGAAAACTCATTTTACTCAATAAAAGAAATACCATTAAGTTTTAGATTTTCTATTTTAGTTGCAAGAAGGGTTTATAGAAAAATAGGATATAAAATTTTAAGTAAGCAAAATATAGAAAATTATAAAAAGTCAGGAAAAATTTATGTTTCAAATGTTGAAAAAATTATTGAAACTTTTTTATCTGTTTTTGACTTAATTAAGTTATCACTTATAAGTAAAAACGATGATAATATTAATCATGATCATAATTTAATTAATGAAGAAATAAATTTAAATGAAAGAATTTGATTACATAATTATTGGTGGAGGTTGCGCAGGTCTTTCGTTAGCATATGAGCTGGAAGTTCATGATAAATTAAAAGATAAAACTTTAGCAATTATTGAGCCAAGAGAAGATTATAAAAGAGATAAAACCTGGTCATTTTGGAAGGTTTTTTCACACAACTTTGATGATTGTGTAAAAAAAAGTTGGGATAATTTTACAATAAATATACCCAATAGTACGAAATATGTAGATTGCAAAACTACTCCATATCAAACAATTGATAGTGGTATGTTCTACGAAAAAATACTTTCAAAACTTAAATTAAATAAAAATATTCAGTTTTTTAAAAGTATTGATGAAATAGATAAATCAAATTCAATTGTATTTAATAGTGTACCTAATTTTGAGAATAAACAGAGTGAGTTATGGCAACACTTTTGTGGTGTAGAGATAGAAACTCGAAAGGATTTTTTTGATGAAGAAATATTTAATTTAATGGATTTTAACTGTGATCAAAGAGATAGGGTACATTTTTTTTATACCCTGCCCTTTACAAAAAAAACAGCTCTTGTTGAAACTACTTGGATATCAGAACTCAATAATAATTCGCTTAGTGATTATGAGGAGCAAATTGATGACTATCTATGCAACCACTTAAACTTAAGACAATGTAAAATACATTTTCAAGAACAAGGAGCCATTCCTCTTTTTAGACAAAAAAATGCAAGTAAATTAAATGAAATTTACATAGGCTCAGCAGGAGGCATGACTAGATTAAGTACGGGCTATACGTTCCTAAATATTCAAGAACAAAGCAGATATATAAGAGAAAACATAGAAAATATTAAAAATGTAAATTTGTTTAAAATTAATTCAAAATACGATTTTTTAGATAAAATCTTATTGAGAGTTCTTAAAAATAATTCCAATGAGATGGGAAATATATTTTTCAAAGTTTTTAATTCAAAACCTAAAACAGCTATCAATTTTTTATCAAATAAAAGCACTCTTTTTGAAGATATAGAGGTAATTCTAAAAATGCCAAAGTGGAAATTTTTAAAAGAATTAATTTAAAATGAACAATAAAATAAAAAAAATAAATCTAAATCATTCATTTATTTTTTTCTTTGTTGTAAACATTTTTTGTATTTTACTTTTCAAGTTTAATAATTTTAATATTTCATCAATTTTGTGTTTACTTTTAATTTTAATTATAGGAGTTTCCCATGGTGCATTAGATCATATTAAAGGAAAAAAACTGCTTATATTATTTAATATAAAATCAAATTATATATTCTATATTATATATATTTTAATTTCGGCACTAGTAATAGTAACTTGGATATTGACACCATCAATAACTTTAATAGTTTTTTTAATAATCGCCTCCTACCACTTTGGCAAAGAAGATACACAATTTTTGATTAATGATAGATCTTATTTCACTCAACTACTTTATTTTTTTAAAGGATTTTTAATTATACTTGCTCCTTTATATTTTCATTTTCAGGAAACAATAGCAATTTTCAAATTATTATTAATCGATAATGAGGCATTTTATTCAAGTTTAAATTTTATTGAGACAAATAATGTAATTCAAATAGGAATATTCTGTAGCACCCTGTCTAGTATTTTTCTTTTCTTAAAGAATTTTGAAATAAAAAAATTTGTAGTTTTTTTAGATTATTTTTCAATTTTAATATTAAATTACTATTTATCTCCACTAATTGCTTTTACTGCTTATTTCTGTTTTTTACACTCAATCAGACACTCAATTTCCCTCGCTATTGATCTTGATCCAAATAGTATAGTTAATGGATTTAAATTATTTGTTAATAAAGCTTTACCTTTAACAATTTTAACTGCTATTTTTTCTTTTATTGCACTTTATCTACTGAATAATTCATTTAATTTAGATAGTGCAGTTTTAAAAATAATATTTATAGGTTTGGCGTCTTTAACCTTTCCACATATATTGCTTGAATATTTTTTAGAAAAAAATGAAAAATAAAGAATTAAAAATATTATTATCTGCGCCTCGTGGGTTCTGTGCTGGGGTAGAAAGAGCAATTGAAATAGTTGAAAAATCTATACAAAAATTTGGAGCTCCAGTTTATGTGCGTCATGAAATAGTCCATAACAAGTATGTTGTAGATGATTTAAAAAATAAAGGAGCAATATTTGTTGAAGAGCTCGAGGAGATAAAGGATAAATCAAGACCAGTAATTTTTTCAGCGCATGGTGTTCCGAAAAAAATACCTGAAGATGCAAAAAATTATAAAATGACTTTTGTTGATGCCACATGTCCACTTGTTTCTAAAGTTCATAGAGAAGCAGAAAATCTTAGTAAAGCCGGTTACCATATAATTTTAATTGGTCATGAAAATCATCCTGAAGTAATTGGGACTATGGGTCAATTAAAAGAAGGTTCTATAGATCTAATCCAAAATGAGGAAGAGGCTATAAACTATCAAAATAAAGAAGACAAAAAATTAGCATATATTACTCAGACTACTTTGTCGGTTGATGACACAAAAGAAATAATCAAAATTTTAAAAACCAATTTTCCTAATATAAAAGAGCCAATGAGAGAAGATATTTGTTATGCAACAACCAACCGTCAAATGGCAGTAAAAAATATTGCAAAAAATTGCGATATGTTTTTTGTTATTGGAAGTAGAAACTCTTCAAATTCTGTTAGGCTTGTTGAGGTGGCAAAAAAATCGGGATGTGAAAATTCACAACTTATTCACTCAGAAAGCTCAATACCGTATGATCAAATAGAAAATTGCAATACTATAGGTATATCTTCAGGAGCATCTGCACCAGAAATATTAGTTGAAAATTTTCTTAATGATTTAAAAAATAAATTTTCTATAAGTATCGATGAAGTTGAAATAATTAAAGAAGATGTAGTATTTAAAGTTCCCAAAAAATTAAATTAAAAATGGCTGTCTATACAAAAATAAATCAAAAAGAAATTAATATTATTAATAAAAATTTTAATATCGATAAAATAACAAGTTTTAAAGGTATTAAGCAAGGAATAGAAAACACAAACTATCTTCTTAAATCAAAAAATAAAAAATACATTTTAACTATTTTTGAAAAAAGAGTTTTACAAAAAGAAATACCTTTTTTTATGAAGTTAATGGATAATTTGAATAATTCAAAAATAAACTGTCCCAAACCACTGAAAACTACAAATAATAAATACCTTATTAAATTAAAAAATAAAACTGCATGCATTGTATCATTCTTAGAGGGTAAAGATAAAAAAATATTAAATATAAATGATTGTTATACAATTGGTAAAACAATTGCTCGAATGCATGTGGTCACAAATAAAATGAAGCTTAATAGAAAAAATTCAATGGGTATTAGAAATTTAAAACCTTTGTTGGAAAGTATTAAATTTAAGTCAAAAAAGTTTTCAAATTTAAAAGTATTCTTAAAAAATAACCTTAAAGATATTAATAGAAATTGGCCTAAACAATTACCCAAAGGTATTATCCATGGTGACTTATTTATAGATAATATATTCTTCAAAAAAAATAAACTTTCAGGAATTATTGATTTCTACTTTGCTGCTAATGATTATTTTATGTATGAAATTGCTATATGTATCAATGCTCTTTGTTTTGACCATAAAAAGAGAAAATTTCAAATGAATCATAAAAAAATTAAAAATTTAATTAAAGGTTATGAGAACGTTAAGAAAATTTCAATAAAGGAAAAGAAATCTTTAAATATTTTATGTAGAGGTGCAGCATTAAGATATTTATTAACGAGATTGTATGACTACTCAAATACACCAAAAACAGCATTGATTAAAATTAAAGACCCTAATGAATATTATCAAAAATTACTTTCTCACAATAATTTAAGTTCATTTAAAGATTATTTAAATTAATGATTACAATTTATACAGACGGTTCTTGTTTAACAAATCCAGGTAATGGTGGTTGGGCTGCAATTATAAATGACGGAAAAGAAATAAAAAAAATTAGTGGTAAAGAAAAAAATACAACAAATAATAGAATGGAGTTGTTAGCCCCAATTAATGCGTTGAAAGATATGGAGCCTGGTGTTGAAATAAAAATATTTACTGACTCTCAATATGTAAAAAATGGAATAACTGAATGGATTAATACTTGGTTAGCTAATAATTGGAAAACCTCAAAAAAAGAGGATGTTAAAAATAAAGATTTATGGATTGATTTATATAATTTAAATAAATCTCTTAATATTCAATGGAATTGGGTTAAAGCTCATGATGGAAACCCTTTAAATGAAGAGGTGGACTTACTAGCTAAAAAAGCAGCAAATTTAGATTAGTTTTAAAAAATTTTGAGCTGCTGAAATTTCACAAGTGGCAGTATCCTCTTCTGCTTGTATTTTCTTTACAACATTGTTGTCAATTAACATTGTATATCTTGCTGATCTCATTCCCTGACCTCTGTCGTGTCTATCTATTTCTGCTCCGATTGATTTAGTAAATTCACAATATGGGTCTGCAGCCATAAATATTTTATCTTCAACTTTTTGACTATCACCCCATGCTTTCATCACATTTGGATCATTAACGGAGACACAAATAATTTTTGTAATCCCTTTGTTCTTTGCTTCCTCATAATTATTAACATACCCCGGCAGATGTTTTGCAGAACAAACTTTTGTAAATGCTCCAGGAACACCAATCACAATTGTTTTATGATTTTTAAAAACTTCTGCTGTAGTTATTTTTTTTGCTGCTCCACTTGAGTCTAAATAATAAAATTCTGAATTTGGAAGTTGTTCGCCTTCTTTAATCTTCATTTTGTTTTACCTATAATATAGTTTTTAATTTTTTCTAAATTATTTTCTAATATATCATAATCTTCTTTTTCATTCAAAATAAACTCAAGTTCTTTTGGTAAATCAGATTTTAAATTAATAGCTTTGAAAACAGCATCAGGAAATTTACATGGATGTGCAGTTGCTAGTACAATATTGTTTCCTCTAAGGTTGTGTTTGTCAAAAGCACCATATCCAATTGCTGTGTGTGGATCTAAAACTACTGAAAATTTTTCATACACCTTTTTAATAACCTCCAAAGTCTCATTCTCACTCAGACTAGCTGATAAAAAATTTTCTCTAATTTTATTTAATTTATCATCACCAATTAAATATTTTCCATTCTCTTTAATATTTTTCATATCTAATGTAGTCTGTTTATCATCCTCATTATTAAGATCGAATATAAGTCTCTCGAAATTACTAGCTATTTGAATATCCATACTAGGAGAAATAGTTTCTGAAACCTTTTCAGCATCATAACTACCTTTTGATATTGCTCTATGTAAAATGTCGTTTTGATTAGTTGCAACAATTAATTTATTTATAGGCAAGCCCATTTTTTTGGCTAAATATCCGGCATAAACATCTCCAAAATTTCCTGTTGGTACTGAAAAATTTGTTAGTTCACTTGTATTTTCAACTAATAAATAACTATAAAAATAATAAACACTTTGAGCAATAATCCTCGCCCAATTAATAGAGTTTACGCCTGACATTTTAATGTCATTAGAAAATTTCTTATCTGCAAACATGGATTTAACCAGGTTTTGGCAATCATCGAAATTTCCTTTTATAGCAATATTAAATACATTTTCATTTTTAACTGTTGTCATTAATTTTCTTTGCACTGGTGAAACACGATTATCTGGATGAAGCACAAAAATATTAACATTTTTTTTACCTTTAATTGCATCAATTGCTGCTGCGCCAGTGTCTCCTGATGTGGCAACAACAATGTTAATTTTTTGATTTTCATTGTTTAGATAATATTCATAAAAATTACCTAAAAGTTGCATGGCAACATCTTTAAAAGCTAATGTAGGACCATGAAATAGCTCTAATACCGTTTTGTCTCCAAGCTTCATTAAATCTACAACGTTATCTTTTCTAAATGTAGAGTAAGATTTATCAATAATGTTACTTAATTCACCCTCAGACATAAAATTACCAATAAATGGATAAACTATCTTTTTAGCTAGCTCTCGGTAGCTTAGTTTTTTAAAATCTTTAACTTCATTTTCGTTATATTTCGTTAATTTTTCTGGAATAAATAAGCCTCCATCATCAGCAAGACCTTTGATAAAAACGTCTTTAAATTCAAAGGTTTTTGATGTGTCTCTTGTACTTATGTATTTCATTTAATAATTTTTTTTCCTAAAATATAAATATATTAAAAGGATTGAAATCGCCATAGAAAACCAGGTAATTGCATACTTCTTGTGATTATTTGAAATTTTAGCAGTAATCACTCTTGGTTTTGGAATTTTAAATTCACCGTTTAAATAAATGACATACTCTGAAAAATTTCTTCCAGTGAATTTAAAAATATCTTCTCTATTTAAAGTAAACCAATAATTTTTCTCAATATCGTTTTCTGGCTTAAACGTACTTGCTTTAGTTTGCAGCATAAGAGTGCCAACTATTTGATTTTGATCAACTAAATTTATTTCGGGTAAATCTTTTTTTTCAAAAGGTATCCATCCCCTATTCAATAAGTAATTGACGTCGCCAATTTTTATTGGATTAATTACTTCAAATCCAGGTTTGCCTGTATCATTTAAATTGTATAAATACATTTGTTTATCAAAATCAATTTCTCCGCTTGTCTTTATTCTTAGATAATTTTTTTTTTCAATGTTAGATAATTCCACAGGATCGTTTTTTAAAGAATTTTCTATTTGCTCAATTAAATCTAATTTCCAATTTAATCTATAAATCTGCCAAAACCCAAGAGAGAGCAGAGTCAAAATAATAAAATAAACAAAAACTGAAAATAGTAATTTATTCTTCAAGGATAAATATTAACTTCCCCAAATATAAATTGCAGCAAATAAGAATAGCCACACTACGTCAACAAAATGCCAGTACCAAGCAGCCGCTTCAAATCCAAAATGGTGATCTTTAGTAAAATGACCAAGTCTTCCTCTCCACAAACATACTGCTAAAAATATCGTTCCAATTATGACGTGAAAACCATGAAAACCTGTTGCCATATAAAATACAGCTCCATAAATATGGCCTGAGTAAGTAAAAGTAGCGTGATGGTATTCGTATGCTTGCAATAATGTAAAAAAGAAACCAAGAATAACAGTCAGTGTTAAACCTTGTATAAAGCCTTTTCTATCATCTTCTAATAAAGCGTGATGAGCCCAAGTAACAGTTGTCCCTGATAATAATAAAACTAAAGTATTTATTAAAGGAATGTCCCAAGGATCAAATGTTTCAATATCTTTTGGTGGCCATACATTTCCAACAAATTCATTTGGAAATAAACTTATGTCAAAGTAAGCCCAAAACCATGCAACAAAAAACATTACCTCTGAAGCAATAAATAAAGTCATTCCATATCTATGATGAATTTGAACAACTGGAGTATGATGACCTTGATGCTCAGCTTCAATAACTACATCTCTAAACCACATGTACGCACCATAAATTAATAACGCTAAACCAAGATACATTCCCCAGGAAATACCGTTATGCATATAAAAAATTGCACCTATTGCTAATACTAAGCATGCAAAAGATGTATAGATAGGCCAAGGGCTTGGATCAACTAGGTGGTAATCGTGTTTTTTCTCTGCTGACATTTTTCGTGATTATGATTGTTTATAGTAATCTGTCGAGAAAAAAGTGTACGACATAGTTACATCTTGTAGATTTTTTGTTGTTGGGTCGTTCACAAGGTCAGGGTCTAAATAAAAAGTCATTACGTAAGTTGCTTTCTCTCCAGCCTTCAACTCTTGTTTTTCAAAGCAAAAACATCCTAATTTACTATAATATTTACCAAAACTCGCCGGTGAAACATTGAAACTTGCTACACCATAAGTCGTTTCGTCTCCAATATTCTCAACTTCAAATTCTATTCTGTTGACCTGGCCAACTTTCACATCAATCACGTTTGATTTTGCTTTAAAATTCCATTCAAGATTGTTTACATTTGTATCAAACCTTACGCTAACAACCTTATCTAATACTATTTTAGGAGCTTCTTTAGATACTTGGGTTGTTCCTCCGAAGCCTGTAACTCTACAGAATAGATCATACAAAGGTACTGCTGCAAAAGACAATCCCAACATAAGGACAAAAATCCCAGCTAAAAGTAAAGGAGTTAATGTTTTGCCTTTAATCATATCTGTCTATCAAATACTCCTACATTGTATAAAGTAAAAACAAATAAAAATACCATAAACGCTAAAATTGCTATTGCAGTTATAATATTTTTTTTCTTTGTTTTTTTGTCAGGTGTTATCATAAAATTTTATCAATTAAAAAAAGAACAAAAATTAAAAATAAATACAAAATTGAATATCCAAAAATAGATTTTGCTTTTTTTGCATCAAATTTGTTTTTTTTAAATTTATAAAGGTCAAAACATAAATAATTATAATAAATTGTCAAAATTAAAGATGGAATTAAAAAAGTTATACCTACAAAGCTAATTGCATAAGGTAGAACAATTACTGGTAACATTGTTAAAGAATAGACAAATATATTTAATTTTGTACTCTCAACACCGTTTGTTAGTGGAAGCATTGGAATTTTCGCTTTTTTGTAATCATCTGATTTATACAAACTTAAAGCCCAAAAATGTGAAGGCGTCCAAAAGAATATAATCAAGAAGAATGTAATTGGCTCAAGAGTTAAAGAATTGGTAGCTATAGTCCAACCAATCACTGGGGGTAATGCTCCTGAAGCTCCTCCTATCACTATATTTTGTGGAGTTTTTCTTTTTAACCAAATTGTATAAACAAACACATAAAACAAAATAGTAAAAAGTAATAAACTAGCTGATATTCTGTTAGAATAATAATCAAGCGCAATTACAGAAAAAATCGAAAGAGAAATTCCAAATACTAGTGCTTGATTTCTATTTACCTTGCCTGTCGGAATTGGTCTCAAACAAGTTCTTGTCATAAGAGCATCTAAATCTGACTCATACCACATATTTAAAGCCCCAGCTGCTCCTGCTCCAATTGAAACTAAAATTATTCCAATGATTGCATCTTTTGTTGGAATTATATTTGGAGCCATTAACAATCCAACTGCACATGTAAATATAACCAAAGACATTACTCTTGGTTTCATTAATTTAAATAATTCAGATAAATTAAAGGCGTCTTCTTGAGATAAGTTTCTATTTTTTAATTTAGACTTAATCATTAATTTAAAGTTAAAAAATCTTATTTACTATATTTAGCTAGTAGATTTTTCAACACCCTCTTCATCTTCAAACTTTGGTAATTCTTCAAAAGTATGAAAATTAGGCGGAGATGGTACAGTCCATTCTAAAGTTGTAGCACCTTCTCCCCATGGGTTTTGTGCAGCAGCCTTTTTCTTATAAAACGCATAAGCAAGGTTAATAAAAAATACTACCAATCCAATTACAGAAATATATGAACCAATTGAGGAAATGTAATTCCATCCCGCAAAAGCATCTGGATAGTCAGCATATCTTCTTGGCATTCCCGCAAGGCCTAAAAAGTGTTGTGGGAAGAAAACCAAGTTCACTCCGATAAAAGTTAACCAGAAGTGTAATTGACCCATCCACTCTGAGTACTCGTAACCAGTCATTTTTCCAAACCAATAGTAAAATCCTGCAAAAATTGCAAATACAGCTCCTAAAGATAGTACGTAATGAAAGTGAGCAACAACATAATAAGTATCATGCATTGCAGTATCCACTCCAGCATTCGCAAGTACTACTCCAGTAACTCCACCAACAGTAAATAAAAATATAAATCCTAAAGCCCAAACCATTGGGGTTTTAAATGAAATCGAACCACCCCACATAGTTGCTATCCATGAAAATATTTTTATTCCAGTTGGAACTGCAATGATCATCGTTGCAGCTAAAAAATATGCTTTAGTGTCTGTACTTAAGCCAACTGTATACATGTGGTGAGCCCATACAACGAAACCAACAATTCCAATAGCAACCATAGCATAAGCCATTCCTAAGTATCCAAAAACTGGTTTCCTAGAAAATGTTGAAACAATATGACTGATCATTCCAAAACCTGGTAAAATTAAAATATAAACTTCTGGGTGACCAAAGAACCAAAATAAATGTTGGAATAGAACTGGATCTCCGCCAGTTTGTGCATCAAAGAAAGCTGTTCCAAAGTTCCTATCTGTAAGTAGCATCGTAATTGCTCCTGCTAAAACTGGTAATGATAACAATAATAAGAAAGCAGTTACTAATATTGACCAAGCAAATAACGGCATTTTGTGCAAGGTCATACCAGGTGTTCTCATGTTCAAGATTGTTGTAATAAAATTAACTGCACCTAAAATTGAAGAAGCTCCAGCCAAGTGTAAACTTAAAATTGCAAAATCCATTGCAGGACCTGGTTGTCCAGCTGTAGATGACAATGGAGGATATATTGTCCATCCACCTCCTACTCCAGTTTGACCTGGAGGGCCATCCATGAAAATTGACATTATTAACAATATGAATGATGTGGGTAATAACCAGAATGAAATGTTATTCATTCTAGGAAAAGCCATATCAGGTGCACCGATCATTATTGGAACAAACCAGTTACCAAAGCCACCTATCATTGCTGGCATAACCATAAAGAAAATCATTATCAAACCATGACCAGTAACTAAGACATTATATAAATGATAGTTTCCACCTAAAATTCCATCACCTGGATGCATCAATTCCATTCTCATTAAAACTGAAAATGCGGTACCAATCACGCCTGCAATAATTGCAAATATTAGATACATAGTTCCAATATCTTTGTGGTTAGTTGAATAAGCCCAACGCTTCCAACCAGTTGGTGTATGATGATCGTCGTGTGATGCAGTTTGTGTATACATATTATTTACTCGCTAGTTTTTTAAATTGATCTTCTTCATTAACTTCTTTTGCAAATTTGACTTTAGCGTCTGACAACCACTCTTGATATTCCTCTTCAGTAACAACTCTAACTTCAATTGGCATAAACGCATGCTTAATTCCACACAATTCAGAACATTGACCATAATAGGTTCCAACTTTTTCTGCTTTAAACCATGTTTCATTTATTCTTCCAGGCACAGCGTCTCGTTTTACTCCAAATGAAGGAAGTGCCCATGCATGCAAAACATCATTAGCAGTGATCATTACCTTAACAACTTTATTTACTGGTACAACTAACTCATTATCTACAGCTAAAAGTCTTGGCTCATTTTCTTTTAAGTCTTTAGTTTCGATCATATATGAGTCAAAGAAAATATTTTCGTCTGGATACTCATATCCCCAGTACCATTGGTATCCTATAGCTTTAACAGTTATGTCTGCTTTTGGAATTGCATCTTGTTTGTATAGAATTTTAAATGATGGAACCGCCATAACGATTAGAATTAAACATGGAATTAAAGTCCATAAAACTTCAACAGCAACATTATGAGTTCTTTTTGATGGAACTGGATTTGCTGAAGCTCTAAATCTAATACAAGCATAAACCATTAAAAATAGAACAAAAACACTGATTGCTATAATAATTGGTAACAGCAATTTATCATGAAAGTTAACTATATCTCTCATGGTTTCAGAAGCAGCCTTTTGAAAGCCTAGTTGCCAATCGACTGGTTGATTAGCGAATGCGCTTGAAGTGATAAAGAATGTTAGAAATATATATAAAAATTTTTTCATTTTTTTACCCTATATAGAGTGTCTTTTAAAAAAATACACTTTTACTTTTAGCGACAAAATATCAATTAATGGCGTAATTTATGATCGATAGAGCAGAAATTACAGCCGTTTCAGATCTCAATATGTTTTCATTGATTTTAATAGGCTGAACACCATTAAATTTAAGAATCTCTTCCCTCTCCTCCTCAGAAAAATCTCCCTCTGGCCCTATGATTACGCAAGTGGGTTTAGTTGTTAACTTTTTTAGATCAATTTTTGTATTAGTAGTGTTGAGATCAGTAAATATTAAATCCATGTCATTGCTTAGAAAATTTTTTAATTTCTGAGGCTCCTCAATTATTGGAACAGTTATTCTATTTGATTGTTCAGCGGCTTCTACTATTACTTTTTCCAGTCTCTCTTTATTTATTTTTCTAACAATTGTTCTTTCAAAAATGATTGGTAAAAACTTAGTTACACCAAGTTCTGTTGCTTTTTGGATCATAAAATTAAAGTAATTTGATTTAATAGGAGAGAAAGCTAGCCAAAGATCTTTGGTATTTTCTTTCTGTCTTAATTGTTTCGTAACATTAAATTCAACTATGCTTTTTGTGATATTTACGATTTTCGCTTCCCATTCGCCACTACTATTAAAAAGTGAAAAAACTTCTTTCTCTTTAAGTCTCATAACTTTTGAAACATAGTGAGATTGAGATTTATCAAGTTTGTCAGTCAAATTAAGAGATAAACTTTTTGAATAAAATAATCTAATGTTACTCATAATGATAAGTTAGTTTATGAAAAATATTAAAGCAATAATTTTTGATGCTTACGGCACCTTATTTGATGTCAATTCAGCTGCTGAAAAATGTAAAGATAAAATAGGTGATAAGTGGGAAGGTTTCGCAAATTATTGGAGAACAACACAATTAGAATATACTTGGCTTAGAAGTTTAATGAAACGTCATAAGGATTTTTGGCAAGTGACAGAGGATAGTTTAGATAAATCAATGAAAGCTTATGAAATAGACTCTTCAATGAGAGATGAGCTATTAGATCTTTATAAAATTCTTTCCCCCTTCAAGGAAGTCCCTGAAGTTTTAAAATCATTAAAGGATAAAAATTATAAACTTGCTATTCTTTCAAATGGTACTCCTTCCCTTCTTGATGAATTGGTTAAGAGCAATAATTTAGAAAATATATTTGATGATATTTTTTCAATTGAAGAGGTCGGAGTTTATAAACCAGACTCTAAAGTTTACGATCTTCCAATAAATCAATATCAAATTCAAAAAAATGAAGTTGTCTTTTTGAGTGCAAATACTTGGGATGTTTCAGGTGGTGGAAACTATGGTTATAATTCTATTTGGGTTAATAGAAACAACAATGCTTTTGATAATCTAGATTATGTCCCAAAAAATCAAATCAAAGATCTTAGTAAGTTACTTGATATATTGTAAAAAATTCTTATTTACGAAACATGAAAAATATTGAAGTTAGTAAAATTATTGACCCTATCCCAGCTTCAGATGGAGCAGGAGTTAAATTAAAGAGAAGTATTGGTGTTGAACCAAATTACTTTGATCCCTTTTTAATGTTAGATGAATTTGGATCTGAAAATAGCGAGGATTATATCGCAGGTTTTCCACCCCACCCTCATCGAGGAATTGAAACAGTTACTTATATGTTAGCTGGAGATTTTGAGCACAAAGATAGCACTGGTGGTGAAGGTAGAATGACTGCTGGAGATGTTCAATGGATGAAAACGGGAAGTGGAATTATTCACTCTGAAATGCCTGCAATGAAAGAAGGTAAACTTCATGGATTTCAATTGTGGATCAATATGCCAGCTAAATTAAAAATGAGTAAGCCTGAGTATATTTATATCGATGCTGATAAGATGAGTGTTCATAAAGATGATGATAAACAAATTAAAGTAATAGCTGGAAAATTTGAAAAAGCTGAAGGCCCTGTTAAAGGACATAATGTTGAGCCGATTTATTTTGATGTAGAATTAAATAAAAATAAAGAGTTCAATTTTAAATTACCATCTAGCCATAATACCTTTATTTATTTAATTAGTGGTGAAATAGAAATCGGAAAAAATAAACATGAAAATATTAAAGATAGCACTTTAATACTTTTAACTAAGGGTGAAGATTTAACAGTTAAAGCTAAATCAAATGCTAAGTTTTTAGTAATTTCAGGTAAACCAATTAATGAGGAAATAGCTAGAGGTGGACCATTTGTGATGAATACCAAAGCTGAGATCTTGCAAGCAGTTCAAGATTATCATAATGGTACATTTGTAAAATAAATTATGAAAGCTGTAGAAATTAATACAACTGGTGGACCTGAAGTTTTAGAAGTTAAAGATATATCTTTAGACAAACCGGGTTCTGATCAAGTAACAATTGAACAAAAAGCAATTGGCCTTAACTACATTGATACTTACCATAGATCAGGTTTGTACCCTTTAAAACTGCCAATTGGTTTAGGTTTAGAAGGTGCAGGAGTTATTACTGATGTTGGGGATAACGTAAAAGACTTTAAAGTTGGTGATAAAATTTCATATGCAGGTATTCCTTTAGGTTCATATTGTTCTCACAGGAACTATCCAACTAAAAATTTAGTAAAAGTGCCTGATGATATTGATCTTGAAGTAGCAGCAACTTTAATGACAAAAGGATTAACAACTTTTTATCTTTTGCATAAAACTTATCCAGTTAAATCAGGAGAAACAATTTTATTCCACGCAGCTGCAGGCGGTGTTGGTCAAATTTTTGGTCAATGGGCTAAAAGTTTAGGCTGTACTGTTATAGGTACAGTTGGATCAGATGAAAAAATAAATATAGCGAAACAAAATGGTTACGATCATGTGATCAATTACAATGAAGAAGATTTTGCAAAAAAAGTTTTGGAAATTACAAATGGTAAAGGTGTACCTGTTGTCTACGATGGAGTCGGTAAAGATACATTAGATGGTTCAATTGAATGTTTAGCGGTAAGAGGGATGATGGTTTCTTTTGGAAATGCATCGGGTCCTTTATCTGATATTAATGTTCCTAAAGTCATTCAACCTAAAGGTCTTTATCTTGTAAGACCGTCTATGCAGCAATACCTGTCAACAAGAGAAGAGTTGGATGAAGCATCTAAAACAATGTTTGAAAAAATTAGTTCTGGCAAAGTAAAAATTAAAATTTTTAAAAAGTATAAGTTAGATGAAGTCGTTCAAGCACATCAAGATCTTGAGGGAAGAAAAATTTTGGGACCAGCTGTAATAGTTCCTAACTAACTTCTACATCCATATCAGACATATGGAGCTTAAGTGCATTGGTTGAAATTTGTATTTCTCTAATAAAAAAAATTATGGAGATAATCATTGATAAACAACAAGATCCAAAAATTACTCTAGCTAAAAAAACTTCATCTAAGTAGAGAGCAAATACTGTTAACATATTAAATAAAAAACCAAACGCAGCAAACAATATAGTCCATCTTAAAAGAGTTATTCTTCCACTTAAATTAATAAACTGCTTTTTCCATTCGGGTGGGATGTGTTTTTCGTAAACATGCTCATCATGCAACTGTCGAATTAGAATACTTAAAGAATGAAACCTATTACTATAGACACCCATTAATAGTGGAATAGCAGGAAACATTAAAGCTGTGACTGTGTAATCTATATTCATACGAATCAATTTGATTATGAAACTACCCTTTGTTATTTACAAGTAAATTATGAACCAAATAAACTTATTTATTGAACTTACAAGATTAAAAAAACCAATTGGTTTCATGCTGTTGTTTTGGCCATGTGCTTGGGGATTAACTTTAGCCTATGATTTTTCTACAAATTTAAAAAATTATTTTTTTTATTTAATATTATTTTTTTTGGGATCTGTCTTAATGAGATCAGCAGGATGTATAGTGAACGATATATTGGATAAAGAATTTGATGCAAAAGTATTTCGAACAAAAAATCGTCCTATAGCCTCTGGGTATGTAACTGTTAAACTTGCAATTTTTTATTCATTATCTTTGTGTTTATTGGCACTAATGGTTTTGCTAAATTTTAATTTTTTCACAATTATTTTGGCTCTTTGTTCGATGCCTTTTGCTTTTACCTATCCACTAATGAAAAGATTTACATATTGGCCTCAATTATTTTTAGGTATTACATTTAATTATGGATTAATTCTTGGATGGACTGCAGTTAAAGGACAAATAGATTTTATACCAATTCTATTTTATCTAGGAGCCATATTTTGGACATTAGGATATGACACTATTTATGGATATCAGGATATTAAAGATGATGAAATTATAGGACTAAAATCAACTTCAATAAAATTTAAACACAAACCATATCACTTATTGATTATATGTTACTCAATCTTTTTGATATTATTATTCATAACAGGTTATTTAATGAATTTTAACAAATTAAGTTTGATAATATTTATAATCACATTAATTCAATTATACTATTTTCAATTAAAAAAACTTAATATAGATCATTCTGAGAGTTGTTTAAAAATATTTAAATCAAATAATTATCTAGGTTTTATTGTGTTTGTTGGATTATTGATAGGTAAGTTATAAAATGAATAAAATTCAAATTATCAAGCGTTTATATAAAAGTTATACAAAAAGATATATAAAAAATATTATATTAGCATTTATCTTTTCACTTTTTCTTGCTGGAAGCACATCATCCGTGGCTTATTTACTCGATCCAGCAATAGAAAAACTTTTTATAGATCAAAATCAATCATTAATAATTTTAATTCCAATTTTAATAATTTTGGCATTCGCAATTAAAGGATTGTCCTTATACATTGCACGTGTGCTAATGATTGGTGTTTCTGAGGAGGTTAAAAAAGATATTCAAAAAGATATATTCTCATCATTACTTAAGTCAGACACAGAAATAATAGATGAAAAACATTCAGGTAAGTTTATTGCTAATCTTACAAACGATGTAAATATGATAACAAATTTATTGAGTACAGTTGTTCTAAACTTATTTAAAGACTCACTAACTCTAATTGGTCTATTGTCAGTCATGTTTTATCAAAATTGGAAGCTTTCTTTAATAGCAATAATAATGATACCATTGGCTAGTATAGCTGCAAAAACCCTAGGCAAAAGAATAAGTAAAGTTTCTACTCAGCAAATGAATAGAGCTGGAGAATTAACATCGTACTTAATGGAAATGTTTAAAAATCACAAATTAATTAAAATCTTTCAACAAGAAAATTATGAAAAAGAGAGAGCTTTCAAATTTATAGAAAACTTAAAAGAATCAACAAAAAAAATTGCAATAGTTTTTGTGAGAGCTTCTCCTATTATGGAGTTTTTAACAGGCATAATGATTGCTTTTTTAATTTATTTTGCAGCAATATTTGTTTCAAGAGGTGAACTAGAAGTAAATAACTTTTTTTCTTTTCTTGCAGCTATGATGTTAGCTTATCAACCTGTAAGATCGTTAGCAACTTTAAATATCTCCATTCAGCAAGGAATTGCTGGAGCAATTAGAGTTATACCAATAATTGATAATAATCCTAATGTGAGAGATATTAATAATGCTAAAACTTTAAAATTAAATTCAGGAACAATTGAATTTGAAAATGTTAATTTTGAATACCCAAATTCAAAAAATAGAATTTTAAATAATATAAATTTAACGTTTACTGGAACAAAAATGACTGCATTAGTTGGACACAGTGGTGCAGGAAAATCAACAATTTTGAATTTAATACCAAGATTTTTTGATGTTAAAGACGGTGATATCAAAATTGACCAGCAGTCAATTTTTAATTGCACATTAAATTCACTTAGAAAAAATATTTCATTAGTTAGCCAAGATACTACTTTGTTTGATGATACTATAAGAAATAATATCATTTATGCAAATTTGAACGCTTCAGAGGATGAGATCGAGGAAGCTGCAAAATTATCATTTGCAGATGAGTTTATAAGCAAACTTCCAAACAAATATGAAACATTAATTGGTGAAAACGGTATTAGGTTATCAGGAGGAGAAAAGCAACGACTGTCTATTGCAAGAGCAATTCTTAAAAAAAGCCCAGTTATATTATTAGATGAGGCTACCTCGTCTTTAGATGCTGAAACAGAAGATAAAATTCAGAAAGCAATAAATTTTCTTACAAAAGGAAGAACAACAATAGTTATAGCACATAGATTATCCACAATATTAAATTCTGAGAGAATATATGTAATCGACAAAGGAAAAGTTAACTCTCATGGAACTCACAAGGAGTTACTGGAGTCTTCCAATGTCTATAAAAACTTTTATCAAAAACAAATAGATAAATCTTAATGATTATTATTTATAGGTTTTTAATTAATTTTATTTTAATATTTTCTCCAATAATTTTATTCTTCAGAATCTTAAAAAAAAAAGAAGATATATATAGATTTAAAGAAAAATTTTGTTTTTTTACAAAAAAAAGAGGCAAAGGAAAAATCTTATGGTTCCATGGCGCTAGCGTTGGAGAACTTCAAAGCATAATACCCTTAATTGAAAAAATCCAAAAAAAAAAAGAAATTAGTAAAATTTTAATTACAACAAATACATTAAGTTCATCCTTAGTTATAAAAAAATTAAATTTGAAAAAAGTAATTCATCAATTTTTTCCGATTGATACAAATTTACACACAAAAAAATTTTTAAATTATTGGAAACCTTCAGTGGCTTTTTTTATAGACTCTGAAATTTGGCCCAATACATTTATAAATTTAGAAAAAAATAAAATACCTATAGTAATTTTAAATGGAAGAATAACAAAAAAAACATTTAAAAGATGGAACTATTTTCCAAAGTTTGCAAAATTTATTTTTAAAAAAGTTAATTTTTGTTTATCCTCTAGTATTATTTCTGAAAAGTATTTTAAAAAATTAGGTGTTAAAAATTTAAAGTTTTTGGGAAATTTAAAATTCTCTCAATCAGAAAATGAAAAAATTATCAAATTTAATAGATTAAATAAAATTATAGCTACTAAAAAAATATGGTGCGCATCTAGCACACATCATAACGAAGAATTATATTGTGGATTGGCACATAAAAAACTAAAAAAAAAATATAAAAACATTTTAACAATAATTATTCCAAGACATATTGAAAGAACACCTTCAATTATATCTGAGTTGTCAAAATTAAATTTAAATATTTGTACACATGAGTCCAAAAAAAAGGTGCGTGATGATTTAGATATTTACATCATTGACTCTTACGGAAAAACTAAATCTGTTTATAATTTCTGTAAATCTATATTTCTAGGTGGATCATTAATTAACCATGGAGGACAAAATCCTTTAGAGGCAACAAGATATGGTTGTAACATTTTGCATGGCCCTAACGTTAATAATTTCAAAGAAATTTATGATTATTTAGCGAAACTTAAGTTGTCGTCAAAAATATATAATCACTCAGAATTATCAACTAAACTTGAAAATCTCTTCTCTAAAAAAAATAACTCCAAAAAAATTCAAAATAAATTGAATAAAATTGGGAATAAAATTTTAAATAATACTTTTAAAGAAATTTATAGATTGGTTCAAAATGAAATTTAAAAAACCTGAGTTTTGGGATTATAAAACGAAAAGTCTAGCATCAATTATTCTTTTTCCATTATCTGTAATTTATAAGTTTATTTTTTGGATTTTAAAAATTTTAACAAATGTTAAAAATCAAAATTCAACAATCCCTGTAATATGTGTAGGTAACATCTATCTCGGTGGAACAGGAAAAACACCTTTGGTAATAGAAATTTACAAAATTCTTAAATCATTTGGAAAGAACCCTGCTTTCATTAAAAAAAATTACAATTATTTATCTGATGAAATCAAGATGTTGGAGAAAACTGGAAAAGTTTATACTAATCAAAAAAGATCTGATGGAATTTTGTTATCTGCTTCAAGTAATCATGATGCTGCAATATTAGACGATGGTTTTCAAGATTTTTCAATTAAACCCAATTTTTCAATTTTGTGTTTTAATTCTAAACAAATGATAGGTAATGGACTAATAATCCCAGCTGGTCCATTAAGGGAGAGTCTGAAAGCAATTAAAAGAGCAGATTGCATAATTATTAATGGTAATAAAAACCTAGAATTTGAAAATAAAATTTTTGAAATAACAAAAAATAGAAACTGTAATTTATTTTACTCAAAATATAAAATTAAAAACATTGAAAAGTTTAGAAATAAAAAAATAACAGCTTTTGCAGGAATTGGAAATCCTTCAAATTTCTTTGAACTTTTAAAGGAAAGTAAAATTGATATTATTAAAACCTTTGCCTTCCCAGACCATCATAATTATTCTAAGAAAGATTTTGAAATTATAAACAAGGAAAAAACAACTACTTTAGTTACAACTGAAAAAGATTTTTACAGAATGACTGATGAGCAAAAAAAAAATTGTGATTATGTTGAGGTTGAATTAGAAATAGAAAACAAAGAAGAATTTAAAAAATTAATTAAAAATTATCTATGAAAGTAATAAAGTATTTTTTAGAATTCTTTTTTATAAGTATCTTTTTTTTTATTTTTAAAATTATTGGATACAAAAATGCCTCAAATTTAGGTGAAAAAATTGGAAAAATTTTTGGTCCTTTGTTTCGTTCGAGTTTAAAAATTAAAAAAAATTTAGAAAATTCAAATATTGGTAATTCAAATGAAGAAAGGGAGAGAATAGTTAAAAACATGTGGGGTAACTATGGAAGAATTTTTGCAGATTACATGTATATAAAAAATTTTAGAAATGAAAATCTTTTTAAAAATATTGAAGTAGTTGGTGAAAATATTCTAGAGGTGATTAAAAATGAAAAAGAACCAGTCATATTTATTTCCGGGCACTTCAATAATTTTGAATTAATGGCATTGTATTTAGAAAAATCAGGGATTGATTTAGCAGCTATATATAGACCTTTGAATAATAAATTTTTAAATCCTTTAATGGAAAAAATAAGAATTCAATATATTTGTAAAAAACAAATTAAGAAGGGTATTTCTGGAACAAAAGAAATATTAAAACACTTTAGAAATGGTACTTCAATTGCGTTAATGATTGACCAAAGAGTTTCTGAAGGTATTAAAAGTAAATTTTTTAATAATGAAGCGCTTACAACAACAATACCTGCTCAATTTGTAAAAAAATTCAAATGTAAAATTGTTCCGGTTTACATAGAAAGAATAAATAAACATCAATTTATACTAGAAATCTTGCAGCCGATTAGCTTTTCAAAAGATGAAAATATCGAGTCAATCACAATGAATTTAAATAAAGTTTTAGAGGAATTAATTAGACGAAAGCCCGACCAATGGATTTGGACACACAATAGATGGAAACAATAATTCTTCAGTTTCTTTTTTTTGATGCTTCAACGTAAGAGAAGTATGGTTCCTGTAGCTCTACATTCCAATAATTTAGATCATCTAGTGAAATTTTTTTTCCACTAACGGAACAAATTACATAATCGCCAGTCTCAATAATTTCAAATTTATTTGGCAAATATTTTATTTTTGCTAATTTTTTATACATAATTAGTTTATATATTAATATATGAATGTTTTAATAATTGGAAGTGGTGGAAGGGAACACGCTATATGTGTTTCTTGCAAAAAATCAACTGAAGTAAACCAAATATTTTGTATGCCAGGAAATGCTGGCACTGAGCAAATATCTAAAAATGTTTTAATTGATTTAGACAATTTTGAGGAGATAGTTAAATTTGTAAAAAAAAATAACATTGATTTAGTTATTGTAGGCCCAGAAAAACCCCTTGTAGATGGAATTGTAGACTTTCTAGAAAAAAATAAAGTTAAAGTCTTTGGACCAAATAAGATAGCTTCAAAACTTGAGGGCTCTAAAATTTTTACAAAAAAATTATGTGAAAAATATAAAATCCCAACTGCAAATTTTGGAATATTTAATACTTCTAAAGATGCAAATAATTTTATTGAAAATTGTAAACTTCCTATAGTTGTCAAAGCAGATGGGTTAGCTTCAGGCAAAGGAGTTTATATTTGTAATAAAAAAGAGGAGGCATTAACTGCGATAAAAGAAATTTTTAAAGGAAAATTTGGATTAGCAAAAGAAATATTAATTGAAGAATTTCTTAATGGTGAAGAAATGAGTTTTTTTATAATTTCAGATGGAAAGACATATTGTCCTTTTGGCACCGCACAAGATCACAAGAGAGTCTTGGAGGGGGATAAAGGCAAAAATACCGGAGGTATGGGTGCTTACTCTCCTTCAAGGTTGGAAAATGAGAATCTTAATAATAAAATTTTAAATAAAATTATCAAACCTACATTAAAAGGACTGGATGATTTAAATACAAATTTCAAAGGATTTCTTTATGCAGGTCTGATGATTGTTGAAAATGAACCTTTTTTAATTGAATATAACGTGCGAATGGGAGATCCAGAATGTCAAACTATATTACCCAAACTTAAAACTGATTTTTTAAAATTAATAAATGCCTGTGTTAATAATAATTTAAATTCAATAAATCTAGAATGGCATGATGATAAAAGTTTGTGCATTGTGCTTTGTTCAAAGGGTTATCCTGATGAATATAAAAATAATTTAGAAATTAAAAACATGGAAAATATAAAATTAAACCAAAACGAATTCATTTTTCATGCAGGTACAAAAAAAGAAGAAAATAAAATTCTATCAAACGGTGGACGAGTACTAAACTTTGTTGTCAGATCAGACAGTTTTAAAAATAATAGAGTAAAAGCAATAAATCTTATCAATCAAATAAATTGGGGAAATGGATTTTTTAGAGGGGATATTGGGTATAAAGTTATTGATTGATGAGAATAATTGGCGGAAAGAATAAAGGAAAAAAAATCTTCTTACCAGTTGATAAGAACACAAGACCACTAAGGGATATGGTTAAAGAATCTATTTTTAACCTAATTGAACACTCAAATAAATTTAACATTTCTATTTCAAATTCTATTGTCCTAGATTTATTCTCTGGATCGGGATCTTTTGGCCTAGAATGTCTTTCTAGAGGTGCAAAATTTATTACATTTGTTGAAAATTATGTCCACGCCCTAGAAGTATTAAAAAAAAATGTATCTACGATGAATGCACTGCCTTTTTCAGAGATATTAGAAAATAATTGTTTTGAATTAATTAATGAGAAAAAAATATTTTCAAAAAAGTTTGATATAATATTTTTAGATCCACCATATAGAGATAAAAATATTAATCTTTTAATTGATCAAATAATTGATCAAAAAATTTTAAAAAAAAATGGTATTGTTTTAATTCATAGACATAAAAAAGATGATATTATAATAACATCTAAGCTAAACATCTTGGATACTAGAAAATATGGAATATCAAAAATAATTATTGGAAATTAATTTTTAATTAATCTTTTTTTAGTCTCTTTTTTAATAAGTTCTACAGAAGGTTGATTATAAGGATTTAATTTTAGAGCTTTTCCCAATAAAATTGTTTCAAGTATAAAGTAAGTAAACAATGTTCCTAGTGTACTTTCGTCTCTTTTTTCAATTATGAAACTTCTGAAGGGAATATTTTTTTTTTTGAATACTTTTTGAGTTGCAACAAATTGATCATACAAAATATGCTGTAAATTTTTGTTTCTTAAGTAATTTCGTGATCTTAATAGCCCTTCACTTTTAATTTTTGGTGAAAAAATTTCTTTAGTAAAAAAAAAAGTATAAAAATTATTTTTTTTACCATCCAAATAAAATTGCATTAGACTATGATTATCTTGAGGCATCTTTGAAACTATCGGCAAAATTCCCTTACTTTTTTTTCCTAAACTCTCAGCAACTAGTTGTTGATACCAATAAAATAAATCTAATGACTTTTCATCATAATTAAGAATTATAGAATTTGATTTATTTTTATTAATCAAGCTTAATGTATTTGAAACACTATTAATTATAGAATTCAAAAAAAATTTATTTTTGATTAGATCATTAAATTTCCTAAATTTATCTATTTTTAAACCCATTAACATTGCTGGGAGCATTCCAACCTCAGATAAAACTGAATATCTCCCACCAATAAAATTATTGTGATCAATCACATCTGACTTTAATTTTGTAGCTATAGACCTGAGATAATTTGCATTATTTTCAGTTATAAAAATATTTTTTACTTTTTTATTAATAATTATATTGGAATTTACAATTGTTTCTAAAGTATTTCCGGATTTTGAGATTATTAAATTTAATTTATTTTTTTTTTTAATATTTCTAATTTTATTATCTTCAAAATTATCAAGAAAGAAAAAATTTTTTTTTATCCTATTTTTTAAAAAACTATAAATAGATTTCGATCCCATTATAGATCCACCCATACCGATCAATGTGATATTAGAAAGTTTTTTATATTTTTTAATTTTTTTTAAATCCCATGAATCTTTATAGGTATTTTTTAAAGATTTAATAATATGATTATCTTCTTCAATTAATTTATTTAATAAACTTTTTAAGTTTTTTTGAGGTTTTGCTTTATTAAAATTTTTAATTTTAATATTTTCAATTTGAATCATTTTTTTTGATATTTTTTAATATCAATTCCTCT
>CACJIB010000002.1 GCA_902593405.1 uncultured Pelagibacteraceae bacterium
TGAGATGCAATAATAAAATCATATTTTTTTGGAATTTCACTTATATTTCTAGGTATAAAGTCTTTTAATTTTTTTTTTTGATCTTTTCTGTAAATAGTCAAAAAAATTTTTGACTTGGGTTTAATTGAACCATTTTTGTTATTAAAAGATAATTTCCAATTTTTTCTAACATAAGGACTTAAACTCATTAAGATCTTAGTAAAATCAATACCTTTTTTTCCAACTAATTCTAATTTTTCAAATTTTACTTTGTCAGATGTAGAGTTATTTAAATCTTTATAACTACAATTAGTAATATTAAAAATTAAAGTTTTATGTTCAGCAAATCTATCCCCTAAAAAACTTAGAAGCACATTAATATCATCGATACTTATTTCTTTACCTACAACAAATATAGGTTTATTTGGCAAATATTTATGCAGACCTGACAAAAAAGTAGATATAATTGTTCCCTCACCAGTACCCGCGTCTAAAACGTTAAAAATTGGTGACCGAGTACTGATTTTTTCTATTTTTTTAAATAAATAAAAAGCAATTTTTGATTTTTCATTAGTTGAGTTTACAAATGATAAATATTTGTCTCTAGAGTCAAAAAAAGTTTTTCTCTTCATATTTATTATTAGTATTTGATCTCCTTATTTACTTTTTTAAGAGATTTATCTGTTCCATGGTGAAAATGTTTACTCATATCTGGCATGTATTTCATTGAAATTGGTTTTTTGCCAATTGCAACAGACATTTCTCTAACATGATGAGCTTCAGCACCACAGCATATACCAATAAAATTTATTTTATTCTGAACACAATCTTTTGCAAACTCTGCCATTTCAAATCTGTTACAAAACAAATTATCTAAAGCTACTGGGAATGCATTTCCACCTGGAATACAGTCGCAACCATGATCAGTGATATTTAAGAAACCAGGTTCTTCCTCTGTTGTTCTATAAGGTACTGGAAGTCCAGCAACATGACATGAAACTTTTTCTCTAACCTTTTTTAATAATTTCATTGTCATTTCAGGTCCTCGATAACAATTTAAACCAACTACATCTGCACCTAAATCTTCCATCATTTTGCACGCATCTTCAGCAGTATGACCTTCTCTAGTTTTATCCCCTCTAGGAATTGCAAAATTACAAACTGCAATAAGTCCTGCATCCTTAATTGCTTTTAATGCTATTTTCATTTCTTCTGTCCAATTTATTGTTTCTGCTATTACAAAATCAACACCAGCCTCTTTTGCCCAAGCTACTTGTTCTTCATACATTTGTTGACATTGTTTGTGAGTATTAGGATCCCCTGGATCAAATACATTTGTATTAGCCACGTCTCCGCAAACCATAAGATCTAAATCTTTAAACTCAGCAGCAGCATCTTTTGCAATTTTAAGAGCACCTTTTTGCATTGGTTCTAACAAATGTTCTTTACCAATTATTCTGAGCTTTTCTCTATGACCGTAATAAGTAAATGCTTGAACAACATCAGATCCCGCTCTAATAAATTCTCTATGTAACTGAGTTACTACTTCCGGATGTTCTAAAACTACTTCTGGAACAAATGGACCTGCTGAAAGATAACCTCTTCTTTCCATTGCAAAAAGATATCCTTCTGCACACATTATTGGGCCTTCATTTAATCTAGTAATAAGATCTTTTTTCATAATTTATCCTTTCATTTCATTATATTGTTTGCAACCCATTTGTGGAAATGATGGGTGGGATTATCCATCACAGGTGAAAAGTTTCCCCCATTATAAGATGGTGATTTTCTCCCATCTTGCATTCCCTCAATTATATTTAAATCTTCACTTTGAACTCCTTTCCAAAGTTCAAAGTTTTGTTTTCTAAGTGATTTAAATTTTTTAGAATTTGCTGCTTCGTTGCCAACATAATAAATTTCCATATGTTCTTTGGTGTATTCATTATTTACTGGTTCTAGCCAGTAAGCATAAAAATGGTCTTTATGTATCCCAAGCATAACATTTGGGAAAAGAGCAACATATTCAGCAATATGCTCTTGATCTTTTGGCCAGTTTGGAAATGTTGGAAATTTTAAGTTACTTTTAAACCTTGGATTATAAACCATAGTACCTTGTCCAGCAAAACGATTAGGTAATCCTTGAATATGATAATGATCATCAATTTTTGAGTAAGAGTTTAATCCAGGATGAACCCATGGAAGATGATAACTTTCACAATAATTTTCTATTGCAAATTTCCAATTACATTTAGCATTTAAATTAAAATAACCATAATCTTTTGAATAAACAATTAAGTCTCTATCTTGTATCGGCCAGAATTTGTTCCATCTATCACTTAAAGGTTTAATATATTTTTCAAAATTAATTTCATTATTATTTAAATTAACAAAAATTAAATCTAACCAAACATGTGATCTGACTTCCTTAAGTCCGCTTTTTGATTTGTTAAATTTATTACAATTATGTTTATTCATTCCACCAATATGAGGTGTGGCTATTAACTTGCCACTCAAATTATAGGACCAAGAGTGATAAGGACATCTTATTACATTTTTAATTTTACATTTTTCTTGAAGAATTTTGTATCCTCTATGACTACAAACATTATGAAAAACTTTTATTTTTTTATTTTTATCTCTTAAAATAATTAATGGAATTCCTAAAAGATCAAATGGTTTTGCGTCTCCAACATTAGGAATTGAACTACCAACACCAATTACAACCCATTTATTTTCAAATATTTTTTTTCTTTCAACCGATAAATAATCATTATTTGTATAGCACTCATTAGGTAGACCATGAGCTTTATCAATATTTTTATTTACAACTTTTATTTTTTTTAAATCGAGTATTTGAGATAACTTTTTCATTTCAACTTTTATTAAACCTCCTTGTTTAAGTTGGAATTAATTAAAGCTAAATTTTACGATTCTCTTATAATGATTTGTTGAAATACAGTTTTACAATTTAATATATAAACAAATTCTTTGAAAAAAAAATTTGCAGAAAATTTCATTAAAAAACTTTATCTCTTTACTAATCGCATTTAAAGACAATTTGACTTCAATCAGAGGTTGAAAGATATTTGCAATCTTTTCTTTGATATGTTGTAGTATTACTCAAAAAATTAACTAACGGAGATATAATGAAAAAATTAAAAACAATTCTATTTTCCGCGCTTTTAGCATTTGGTATGAGTTCTTTTGCAAATGCATGTGGAAAATTAGTTATAGCCGAACAAAACTGGGCATCTGCCGAGTTAATGGCAAACGTTGATAAAATCATTCTCGAAGAAGGATATGGATGTGACGTAGAATTAGTACCTGGTGCTACTATGCCTACATTTACCTCAATGAATGACAAAGGAACACCTGACATGAACCCTGAGCAATGGGCAAATGCGGTTTATACTCCTTTGAAAAAAGCAGTAAGTGAAAAAAGATTGATTATTGCAAATAAAGCTCCAATTACTGGTCTTGGTGAAGGTTGGTGGTTAAATCCAGCAGCTTTAGAAAAACACCCAGAGCTTAAAGGAATGACAGCAGTTCAAATTTTAGAACGTCCAGATTTATTTCCTGACAAAGAGGACCCATCAAAAGGTGCTTTCATGGGATGTCCAGCAGGATGGGGATGCCAATTAGCTAATGCAAATTTATACAGAGCATTTGAAATGGAAAAAAAAGGTTGGAAACTTATTGATCCAGGTTCAGCTGCAGGTTTAGATGGTTCAATTGCTAAAGCATCAGATTCTAATGAGCCATGGTTTGGATACTATTGGAATCCTACATCAATGGTTGGAAAATATAATTTACAGCCAGTAGATTTTGGTGTTCCTTTTGCAGGGAGAGATAATTGGGATAATTGTATTACTCTTGCAGAACAAGATTGTGCAGATCCAAAACCAACAGCTTGGACAAAATCTGAGGTTAACTCAATTGTAAGTGCTAACTTTGCTAAAACTGGTGGAAAAGATGTTCTTAAATATGTTGAAAGTAGAACTTTTCCAGGCACAGTTATGAATGGTATGTTAGTTTATATGGCTGACAACCAAGCAAAAGGTTCTGATGCTGCAGTTGAGTTTTTAATTAAGCATGAAGATATTTGGACTAAATGGGTATCTTCTGATGCTGCCAAAAAAATCAAAAAAAGTTTATAATTAACTTTTAATTACGAGCCTATTTAATATAGGCTCGTATAATTTAATATTTATGGAATTTTTTACTGAATTTCCAGAACTGGGAAGAAGATCCCAAATGGAGCTAAGAAAAGGTATAGACTTAGCTTTTAGAAATTTTTCAAAAGAATATGGAGACAGCATAGAGGCGTTTTTTGATCCATTATTATTTTTTTTAGTATCATTAGAAAAATTATTATTATCCACACCATGGATAATAATTATTGCAGTAATTTGTGGATTAGCATGGCTTGGTTCAAAAAGTTGGAAATTAGTTACAGGAAGTGCAATTGCTTTTTTATTAATTGGTTATTTTGGAATGTGGGAAGATTGTATGGCAACAGTTGCAATTATTACTGTATGTACAATCATTTGTATTGTTGTTGGTATTCCAATAGGAATTGTAATGGCCAGATCCTCTAGAGCAGAAAAAACAATACTTCCTGTTTTGGATATGATGCAAACAATACCAAGTTTTGTTTATTTGATACCAATTTTAATGTTGTTAGGTATAGGAAAGGTTCCAGGGTTAATCGCTGTTTGTGTTTATGCAGTTCCTCCAATTATTAGATTAACTAATTTAGGTATTAGAGAAGTTGATAAAGAGACTTTGGAGGCTAGTGAAGCTTTTGGAGCAACTACAACTCAAAAATTAAAATCTGTTCAAATTCCGCTAGCTTTACCCACTGTTTTTGCTGGTGTAAACCAAACCATAATGATGGCTTTAGCTATGGTGGTTATTGCTTCTATGATAGGCGTAAAAGGTCTTGGTGTGCCAATATTAAGAGCTGTTTCTAACCAATATTTGGCTCTTGGTATGATGAATGGATTAGCAATCGTTGCTCTCGCAATTGTCTTTGATAGGGTAACTCAAGAATATGGAAGAAGGATCCAAAAGCATAGAGGTCAGATAAAATAGTTGATACTTTGATGCATCGAATTTTCTAGACTCATATTTCAAAATAAATAAAGATCTCCCCTATGAATTTTTCATTGGAAATAGGTCCTAAAACAGAGGTTGATACAGTTCCAGCATTGTCTGATGTTTACATTACAATGCTACCTGGAGGTGATTATAGAGAGACTGCTGACAAAGCAGTAGAGCTTGTAAAGAAAGGATTTAACCCTGTGCCTCATTTTCCTGCTAGATCAATGCATGATGAAAAAGAACTTAAAGATTATGTTTCTAGATGCAAAGATGGAGGAGTAAAGCAAGCATTAATTATTGGAGGTGGAAGAGAACCGGCAGGTAAGTTTGATAGTTCCTTTCAACTTTTAGAGACAGGTTATTTTGAAAAAATGAAAATAGGAATTGCTGGACATCCCGAGGGGAGTCCTGATATATCCGACTCAGATTTAGAAAAAGCTATGATAGATAAAAAGCCTTACGCTGATTATATTGTAACACAGTGGTTACTAGATCCTCAGCCTATTATAGATTTTATTTCTAAACAAAGCGTACCAGTGCATGTGGGAATTACTGGGCCATTAAAAATATCTAGCTTAATTAAATTTGCTAATATTGTGGGGGCAAAAAATTCCTTAAACTTTCTTAAATCTAATTTTAGTAAGGCATTAGATTTGTTGAAACCTAAAGACCCTAATGATTTAATTGGGAAAGTTAAATCGCATACTGATAACTTCCACATTTATACATTCGGCGGCTTGAAGGAAACTAACAAGTGGTTGAAGGAGAATAGTTATGTCTAATGAATTTGACTATACTAAATTAAAACATGTTACTTCTGTTGATCAATCAGATAGAGAAGTACCATACAACTTAAGACAAAGTGGACCAACAAAAGTTGAAATGTTAATTTCAACAAGGGTAAGAAAATCACCTTATTGGCATTTATCAATGCAGGCAGGTTGTTGGAGAGCAACTGTATACAATCGTATTTATCACCCAAGAGGTTATGTAAAACCTGAAGATGGTGGAGCTATGGTTGAATACGATGCTATCGTAAACCATGTAACAATGTGGAACGTTGCTGTTGAAAGACAAATAAGAGTTAAAGGTCCAGATGCAGAAAAATTTACGGACTATGTGATCACTAGAGATGCAACAAAAATTTCACCAATGAGAGCAAGATATGTAATTCTATGTAATGCTTATGGTGGAGTTTTAAATGATCCAATTCTTTTAAGAATTTCAGAAGATGAGTTTTGGTTTTCATTATCAGACTCTGATATTGGAATGTATTTACAAGGTGTTAATGCTGATGGAAGATTCAATTGTACTATTGAAGAAATTGATGTCAGTCCAGTGCAAATACAAGGACCTAAATCAAAAGCATTAATGAAAGATCTATGTGGCGATCAAGTTGATTTTGATAATATGCCTTTCTACGGCTTAGCAGAAGCTAAGGTTGGAGGAAGAGATGTTGTAATTTCACAATCTGGTTTCTCAGGAGAGGCTGGTTATGAAATTTATCTAAGAAACTCTACTTTGTACGCTGAAGATATGTGGAATGCTGTTCTTGCAGCTGGAAAAAAACATAGCTTGATGGTTATTGCTCCTGCTCACCACAGAAGAATTCAAGCAGGTATACTTTCATGGGGACAAGACATGGATCAACAACATAATCCGTTTCAATGTAATTTAGGTTATCAAGTTTCTTTGTCTGGAAAAGGAGAATGGAACAAAACTGCAGATTATGTTGGTAAGGCTGCACTAGAAAAAATGAAAGAAGAATTAAAAGCAGGAAAAAAACCTTACAAACTTCAATTAGTTGGTATGGAATTAGGCGGTAAACCTATTGATAATTATGCACCTGACTTTTGGTTAGTTTCTCCTGAAAGTGGTGGTGATCCAGTAGGATTTTTAACATCACCATGGTGGCATCCTGAAAAGAAAACAAACATTGCAATGGGATATGTTCCTTTCGATGGAACATTAAATGCAAATGGTTTTCCAAAAGGAAAAGTGGGAACTAAATATAAAGTTCATTTACCAGAACAATATTCAGAAACTCCAGGAACCCCTGTGGATGCTGTTGTGGTGGATATTCCATTCAAAGAGTCTTTCAACGCAAATACAAGAGAAGTTGTAAAAGGCTAAAATTTATTAAGGGGGAGCTAATTTCAGCTCCCCTATTCAATTCTAATGACTAAAAGTTTTCTAATAGCAGTTTGCATTATTATTGCTATTGCTTTAATAATATTTCCATTAATTGTTTCTTATAAGGCTCAAAAAAATAAAAATAAAAAAAATTAATGTTTGCTGAATTTTTAAATATAATTTTTAAGTCAATAAAATTAGACAAAACTCTTTATTCAGATAATAAAAATTTTGGAGAAGCATCAATATACTTTGCTGGGATTATAATGATCCTAGATGGTATCGCTGGAGCAGTAGCGGCGAATACTATTATTAAAACAGCTATTGCAATGTCTGGTCTAACTGCAATAGTTACTTGGTTAATATGGGCGATTTTTATTTTTGTTATTGGAGTTAAATTATTTCCTGACAAACAAACCAAAGTATCATTCAAAAAAGTTTTAACAGCTGTTGGATTTGCACATGCTCCTGGTTTATTAAGATTTTTTGCTGTCACACCAGATTTAATGATACCAATAATTTTTCTTACACAGTTTTGGATTTTTGCAGGTTTAATAATTTCGACTAAACAAATATTGAGTTTAAAATCCAATTTTAAATCTTTTGGGATTGTGCTTTTATCATTTTTAATTATTGCATTTTTATCTATCTCATTTGTGATGAGTAGAATGAATATGCTTCCGGTAAGTCAAATCAGTTAAAGTGGAAATATAGTCTTAGATACTCTACAAGATTTACATAATTTAAACCCGGTAAGAATTAAATTTTGAGTAACACTCTCGTCTTCCTCTTTGCATTCATCACAAATATTATTTAATTCTTCGGTATCTACCTTTAGGTTTTTTTCATCAATTTTATCAATCATTATCTGTCAAACCAGCACCTGCCGCACCCTCTTTTAAACTGTCACTCTCTTCAACAAAAGTTTCTTCGGATAACTTGTATAAATTATTCCATTCTTTGTCTGTAAAGTTATCTTCATTTTCAAGTAGATTGACCTCAATTGTATTCGCTATCTTTGGAAATTCTTGATCAATAAAATTTGAAAAAATATTTACATTTAGATTTAGTAGCATTTTTTTTTCATCTATTTTTACATTAATTTTTTTTCCTATAATTTCTGATGAACGACTTATGAAGGAAATAAAAATTATCGGATAAGCAACATTTTTGAATTCAATTTTTTTTAAATTTTCTAAAACATTTATTTGATCTAAAAAACTAACACCTAAAGTAATTGGACAGTAAGGATTGTTTGATGAATAATTAGTTTCACTAATTAAATTTAAATTTTCAAATTTACTTTTATTTTTTTGATTAAAATATTCATTAAGGTGCTTAATACCTGGTAAACTAAATAGCTCTAACAACCTTATACTTTTTCCTGTTTCCTCGGAAACTCCCCAAGAATATCCTGCTGCCTTTGATGCTCTTTTAACAGTAGTTTCAATTTCACTCAGTGATTTCATTATTAAATATTAGTTTTATATACCCACTGCTCATCATAACTTTTTAGCTCATTTGGAAGTGGAGCACCTTGGAACATGCAAATTCTTAACCATTTGTCAGATCGTGGATCAAATTTTAATGCCCCAAAAAAAGACAATTTTAATCTAAGCATATCAATAGGCATTAAATCTTTACCAATTGTATTATCTTGTATTTCTGAATAAGGAAATTTTTCTACAATGAATGCCCTCCTCACTACATGTCTTAATTCAGAATTTGATGTTAAAAATTCAGCAATAGTTAAACTATTTTTTGAGACTAATAGTTTGTCATAAAGTTTTTTTATATCTCTTGCTATTGCTAAAGGCTGTTCTAGTTCTGATCCATGCTCCTCAAAACGATCAGCTAATCTAGGTTCTTCTTTATTTTTTGAAATAAACCAAAAGTTTTTATTATTTTCTTTATCTTCAAAATTAATATCTAAAATGTTTGGATACTTTGCTTCTATGATATTACGCAATTCTTCAACTTTTCTATGAGTTGGAATATTAAAATATTTTTCCTCATCTGAGCTCATTTCTTTCACCAAAGGATTTACAATATTGTTATAAGGCTCCATCATTATTGAAACAATATATTCAATGCATTCCTCGCAAGTATTATCCTCCAACCATTGATATATTTTGTTAAAAGGATATTCGATCTCAAAATTAAAATCTTTGTTTATAAAGTTTAAAAATTTTTCAACATCTTTTAGTAATGATGTGATTTTTGTTTGCTGATATTCACTATCAGTATTCCAGCTTGTAATATTTTTTAAAGATTTTTTTACACAATCTATAAACAAATCACTATCTTGACTTTCTACATCTTTGATTTCTCTAATTTTCTTAAGTGCTTTTTCTCTACTTAGAATCCAATTATTTAATAGAGTTGGGTGATTGACTATAAATGGAGCCATACCTAGGCCTGTAGAATTACCAATTCCCAAGTTTTTACAAATTTTATTATCTAGCTTAACAGCTGTTTTTGGATTTTTATAATAAGCAACATGATTAACTTGATCAAAAGTAAATTGTCTTACGAAATAAACCAACATCATTTCTAATCTGAATGGACCATTAATTTCTTCACGATTTTTAATTCTAAATCGATCTGCAAGACCAAATTTGCCTGAGCCATATACTGCTGTAGTCCTATATAAATAGCCTACTTTTGATAATAAGTTTAAATCTGGCTGCTGACCTTTGCTCAAACTTTCAACTACGTGATTATAAATTCTTACTGATTTGTTTGCTCTCGATAAAGTTAATTCTTTATAAGAAAGTCTACCAACTTCTTGTTTTGGAACTTCATTTTTTAATCTTTCTATATCTTTTTTTGTAGGAACTCCATCATGTAATGTAAAAGCTGCGTCCCATTTTGTTGCAATAACTCTATCTGATCTTTCTTCGTCTTTAATTTCATTTGCAAAACAAACTAAAGAATAAACTCTTTTATTTTTTTTAAATGAATAAACAGCTTCTCCAAAACCATTTTCATTTAAATTAAATAAATCTCTTTTATATTCCCACTCTTTAAATTCATTAAGAAAACTTCTTAAAAAAGATAATTTTGATTGATGAAAAGATCCTAGCCTTGATAATTTCATTATCTTGTTTGGGTCTCTTAATTCAACTTTCATAATTAAATCGATTTATAAAAATTGTACCAGTTATTTCCAAGTATTCCATGTGTCTCGGTATCTGAAAAACCTACTTTTTTAAGACCTTTTTCAATATTTGAAAAACCTCTTGCATCAAGAAACCAATCAGGTTGTTTTGGAAAACCTGGTTTATTTTTCGAACCCTCACCATAATTTTTACTTTTAGACCAAGAACCATTTCTCATCCATTCAACAACAGTATCTGGATGATCTAAACAAAGATCTGATCCTATTCCTATTTTTTTTACATCCATTATTTCAGCTGTTTTTGCCACCATTTCACAAAAACTATCTAGAGTACAATTTGTGTTATCTTTTAAGTGATGAGGGTATAATGATAAACCCAACATACCACCACTATCACTCAAAATTTTTAATAAATCTGAAGATTTGTTTCTTTTAGCTGGATGCCAAAAAGAAGGATTGGCATGAGTAATTGCAATTGGTTTTTCACTTAATTCAATTGCATCTAGAGTACTTTTTTCTGCAGAATGTGACATGTCAACTACAAGACCAACTTTATTCATTTCTCTTATAACTTCACGTCCAAAATTTGTTACTCCACTATCTACTTTTTCATAACAGCCTGTGGCTAGCAAAGACTGGTTATTATAAGTAAGTTGCATAAATCTACATCCTAATTGATGAACCTTTTCAACTAACTTTATGTCATCTTCAATTGGCGAACAATTTTGAAAACCAAAGAATATCGCAGTTTTATTTTCTTTATTAGCTTTATCAATATCGTGAAAATTCTTACCAGGAAAAATTAAATCAGAGTTTTCATGAAATAATTTTTCCCATTTTTTTATTTCGAGTTGTAATTCATCAAAATCTTCATGGTAGACAATGGTAACATGGACAGCATCTAATCCAGCAGATCTATTGATCTCAAAGATTTTCCTAGACCAATTACAATATTGAAGATTGTCGATTTTATAATTCATAGTATGCTTAACTCTAATCAATATGTATTTTAAATACTATTAATTTTATTGAAATTTTAATTTAATTTTGAAATAAACAGATTGATCAATTTTCATGAAAAAAAATAGTAAATTTAAAGTTTCAATCATAATGGGAAGTCAATCTGACTATAAAGTAATGAAACTAGCCGAAAAAACCTTAAAAAAAATTGGAGTTTCATTTGAAACAAAAATTATATCTGCTCATAGAACTCCACAAAGAATGTATGAATATGCTGCAAAAGTTGAGCAAAATAATATAGGAGTAATTATTGCAGGTGCTGGAGGATCTGCTCATCTTCCAGGTATGATATCAGCACTTACACATGTGCCAGTACTTGGTGTTCCTGTTGAAAGTAAGAAACTTAAAGGTTTGGATAGTTTATTATCTATTGCACAAATGCCTAAAGGAATACCTGTAGGAACACTCGCTATAGGAGAGGATGGTGCTATTAATGCTGCATTATTAGCTGCAGCAATAATTGCTAATAATAATTCAAATGTTCGAAAAAAACTTAAAAATTTTAGAACATCACAAACTAAATCTGTAAAGAAGTCTCCAAAATAAAATGTCAGAAATTACTCTTGGTATCATTGGAGGTGGTCAACTTGGAAGTATGCTTGCAATAGCAGCTAAAAAATTAAATGTTAAAACTGTTGTTTTTTGTGATGACTTAGATGCGCCAGCACAAAATTTTTGCAATCAATTTGTTACTGGAAGCTATGATAATAAAGAAAAAATAACAGAATTTATAAATCAGGTTGATTTAGTCACTTATGAATTTGAAAATATTCCATATGAAACATTAAATGAAATTAATAAATTTAAACCTGTTTTACCAAAGCCTTCTGTTAACAGATTAATACAACATCGATTGGCTGAAAAAGATTTTGTTAATAAATTAAATATTAGAACAACTAGATATGTTTCAATTGAAAAAAAATCTGACATTGATGCCTTAGAAGATTTTTTACCTGGAATATTAAAAACAACAACACTTGGTTATGATGGCAAAGGTCAATATCCAATTAAATCAAGTGATGAACTTAATTCATTAAATATTGATTTTTCAAAAGGATATATTCTTGAAAAACTTGTAAAATTAAAAAAGGAGATTTCAATTATAATTACAAGGTTTAGTAACAATAAATATGAAATTTACGAACCAATAGAAAACACTCACGAGGATCAAATTTTAAAATATTCAAAAATACCAGCTGAAATTAATGAAAAGATTTTTAATCAATCTAAAGATTGGGCAATGCTAATTGCTGAAGAACTTAAATATGTTGGAACTTTATGTGTAGAATTTTTTATTGATAGAAATGATAATCTTTATGTTAATGAGATTGCACCTAGAGTACATAACTCAGGACATCTAACAATAAATGCTTTTAATGTGAGTCAATTTGAAAATCATGTAAGAGCTGTGTGTGGTTTAGAACAAATTCCTATAAAAAAAATATCTAATGCTAAAATGATGAATTTACTTGGTGGTCAAATTACTCATTATCGAAACCTGCAAAAGTTTAACGATAACGAATTCTTCTTTGATTATTTAAAAAAAGATATAAAAGAAAAAAGAAAAATGGGTCATATCACAACTTTAGTATAATGTTAAAATCATTAGAAGGTAATTTTGATAATCCAGAAGTTAACGAACTTCTAACCAAACATTTTATAGAACTTAGAGCTGCCTCCCCAGAAGGAAGTGCTCATGTCCTTGATATTCCTGGTTTAAAAGTACCATCAATTAAATTTTGGAGTTTATGGGATGATGAAAAATTAATCGGCTGTGGTGCTCTAAAATTTTTAGGTAACGAACATGGAGAGTTTAAATCTATAAGAATTCATGATAATTTTAGAAATCAAGGCCAAGGAATTAATGTTATAAATCATTTAATTAATGAAGCTAAAAAGCTTAAAATAAAAAGATTAAGTATAGAAACAGGTGCGGGTGATTTTTTTATACCAGCAAGAAAACTTTTCAAAAAAACTGGATTTATTGCATGCGAGCCTTTCGCGCATTATAAAGAAGACATTAATTCTGTCTATTTAACTAAGCTTATTGAAGATATTTAAAAAATTATTTTAATAATTGACCTATTTTGTTGACAAAACCCAATAAAATCTAAAGAAAGCCAATATTACTTAATTATAAGTAATAATTTAATATAACAAAAAATAAGAAGATAAATATGAGTCTACAAGGTAAAGTAAAGTGGTTCAATCCAACCAAAGGTTTTGGTTTTATTGAAAGAGAAGATAAAGAAAAAGATGTGTTTGTACATGTTTCAGCAGTAAGAGATGCTGGTATGAACGGTTTAGATGAGGGTCAAGCTTTGACTTTCGATGTTGAAGATGGTCCTAAAGGTCCTTCAGCAGTTAACTTAAAAACTGCATAATTTCACACTTCCTATTGGCTGAAAAATTTTATTTGTAAATACAAATTTAGTATTCAGCCAATACCTCAATTAATAACAACCTTTAAACACAATTATTAATTATAGATTTAAATTAAAAAATTTATAAATTAATCAGAATTATGATTGGAATTTTAGGTGGAATGGGAACTCAAGCTGGTCTTGATTTTTGTAACAAGCTTGCTGTTCTGAATAGAGGAAAAATTGATCAAGAGTATCCTTTATTTTTACTTTATAATAAATCAAATATTCCTGGCAGACCTGAGTCTATAGGCTCCCAAACTAAAAAACTTTCAAACAAATCTACAAATAAAACAAGTAGAGAAAAATATAACAAAGTTCTTAAGAGTTTGCTCAAAGGTTGTAAGCTCCTAGAAAAAAATAAATGTAAATTTATAGTTATACCTTGCAATACGGCTCATTATTGGTTCGAGGATTTGCAAAATAAAATTAATATTCCAATAATAAATATGCCAAAAGAAGTTTTCAAATTTACAAAAAAAAAATGTAAGAAAAACTCTAAAGTTGGCCTATTAGCAACTGAGGGCACTCTTAAAACTGGAGTTTATAAAAAATTTTTTGAAAAAAATTATCAATTAATAGAACCATCTCAAAAAATACAAAAATTGTCAGTCAACAAAGCTATTAAATTAGTTAAAATGGGTAATGTTAAAGCGGCAGCAAAAGCTATTAAACCTGCTATTGACTCCTTAATTAAAATGAAGTGCAAAAAAATTATATTAGGTTGTACAGAGCTACCTATTGCAATTTTTGCATTTAAATCATTTAAAAATGTTAAATCCTCTAAAGTTTTCTTAGATCCTAATTTAATTTTGGCTCATTCAGCTATGGTTAAGTATAAAAATTAGTTTATGACTACTAAGAATGAAAAACCATATGTATTAAGAGCTGCTGAATTTGTTTATTCAAATATAATTGAAATTAAAAAACAAAATCCTGAAATAAATAATATTCAAGCATTTGAAATTTTTATGACTACTAAAGAATATGAAACTTTAAGTTCTGGAGAATTTCATGATAAATGGTTTTTAGAACTTAGGAATAATAATTTTATTGACTCGATTACCAAAAAAAAAATCAATGTGGAAACTTTAAGACTTTTGGAACTTCAAAAAGATTCTATGATTAAATTTTTAATGAAAATACCTAAGCTTTATTATACTAAAAGTCATTTTCCACTAGAGATTTCACAAAGAGCTTTTGATCATTTATGGAGAGTTTGTGAAAGCTATGAAATGTGGTGCAGAGAAACTAAACAAGAAAATCTGATATATCTTAATATTATTGAGTAGTATTATTTAAATTAATAATTGATCTAGTAATATGTATTCTTTTTTTAACTAATTTTCTTAATTCTTGTTCCTCAAGTTTTTTTCGTGTCATCTTTATTCTTTTTTCAACAAGATTTCTTAATTCTTCGTTAAATTGATTTTTATTTTTTTTCTTATCTAATTCTTCTTTAACTAGAGTTAAAGAACTTTTACCAGTTTTCTTTTTTATGCTTTGATCAATTATAAATTGGGCAGTTGCTTTATAAATATTACCAGAAGTAATAGCTGTAACTCCTGGACCAAGAATTGACATAAAAGGTGTAAAACCTGTTAAAAATAGAAATGATACTAAAATCGTAAAAATTTTAAACAATCTAAAGTTCATAAACAAAACCTAAGTGATTTGGCAAAATATATCTATAGTTAATTAGTTCATTTTAGGCGTTGATTTATTTGATTTTATTAAATTTATTTGCTTATTAAATATTATGCTTAGAATATTTCCTTTTATATTTGTACTTCTGTGGTCTTCTGCATTTATAACAACAAAACCTATAATAAATAATAGTGATCCATTTGCTGCGCTAGCTTTTAGGTTTGCTTTAGTTGCTTTTGGTTTTTTTTTGTTTTCTATTTATTCAAAACAAAAAATATTAGTTAGTAAAAAAAACTTTTTTGAATCTTTTTTTAGTGGAGTTCTTTTTCATGGTTTTTATCTAGGAGGTGTCTTTTATTCTATTTCAATAGGTATGCCTACAGGGATTGCAGCATTAATAGTAACTCTACAACCAGTTCTTACAAATGCATTAAGTGGTCCAATCTTGAATGAAAAAGTATCTAGCAAACAGTGGATAGGTGTCTTATTAGGATTTACTGGTGCAGGGCTTGTATTGGGTTTTGATATTGGTTCTAAAATACCTCTAGCAGGATTGATCGCAACAATAATAGCGTTATTAGCAATTACATTTTCAACTTTATGGCAAAAAAAATTGAGTAATAACTTGCCTTTGTCTACGAGTAATATGAATCAAGCTCTTGGAGGTTGTTTATTTCACTTGTTAATAATAATCTTATTTATTGATCCATACATTGATTTCTCACAAACATTTATTATTGCAATGAGTCATCAAATATTTTTAGTATCATTTGGTGCATTTACTATTTTGATGTATTTAATAAAACACAATTCAGCTAGCAAAACTGTTTCTATATTTTTTTTAATCCCAGCTACATCTGCTTTTATGGCATGGCTTTTCTTAAATGAAAGTTTAACTAACTTAGACCTAATTGGATTTCTAATTACTTCTATAGGTGTTTATATTGCAACAAGAGATTGAAAATTTAAGCCTATAAAGACTCAAAGCCAAACTCTAGAGATGCATCTGTGATAGAATGATATAAAGACTCTCCAAAACTTCTTAAAGCAAATAACCTTACTTTATTTGGATTTTCACCCAACCTATCAACAGTAAAAGCTATTCCATTATAAGTTGAGTTAATTGAATTATTTTTATCTAATGTATTAAAATTAAAAGGGCATCCCTTTTTTAAAACTTCTATCGTATCATTACCTTCGATTTCAATAATAGCCCTTGAATGAGATAAATCTGTTACAGCAAAGTCTGTATCTTTAAATTTATCTGTTATATCTTTTATTAAATCTTTTTTAGTTGAAACCAAAAACCAGTTTTTTGGTCCATTCCACATAATCCTAGTAGTATCATTAAACATTACAGTTAAGGGTTCGTTTTTTAATTTTAAACCATCAATATCAATGCCCTCAAATGAAACTGAAGAATTTTTGTACTGAACTATTTGAACAATTAGTAAATTTTTGATTTCAGATATTTTAAGTATTTCATTTTCATTTTTACCTTCATAATCTCCAAATTGACCTTTTGTATGAACATTTGATAAAGCTGAAATTAATATCATGATCTAACTCTTTCACCTTTTGGGTCTACATAATGTGATGAAACTATTTCAACTGGTATTACTTTGTTTTTAAGTGGCGACATCGCAAAAAGCTTTTGACCGATCATATTTTTTCCATCTTTCAAAATTGCCAAAGAAAAAGGATTATCATATTCAACACTCCAACAAGATGCAGAGATATGACCTAATTTTGGATTTGGTAACGGTGCTTTATCATCTTTAACTAAGTGGGATCCTTCTGGTATACTTGTTTGTTTGTCTAATGGAACTACGCCCACTATTCTTTGTCTATCTTCAGCTATAAATGCAGATCTTTGTAATGATCTTTTTCCAATAAAATCTTTCTTTTTGCTAACAAGACCTTCTAAAGCGTTGTCGAATGGAATTGTTCTACCATCAAGTTCTGATCCAGCAACATGTCCCATTTCAATTCTAAGAGTTGATAATGCTTCTGTTCCATACGGTTGAATGTTAAATTCCTCACCAGCTTCCATTATTTTTTCCCACATGAAATTTCCATAATCAGATTCAACATTTACTTCATAAGCAAGCTCGCCTGAGAACGAAATTCTAAAAATTCTAGCTTTAACACCATATAAATCTCCCTCCATGTACCCCATGAAAGGCAAACCTTCATTTGATACATCTGAATTTGGAAATAATTTTTGTAATAAATCTCTAGATTTAGGTCCAGCGATAGCTGCTCCTGCCCACTGTTCTGTAGTTGAAACTACATTCACATTTAATTCAGGCCAAACTAGTTGCAAATAATATTCTAAATGCGAAAGAACGTTTGCTGCTTGCGCTGTTGTTGTCGTCATATGATAATGATTTTCAGAAATTCTTGTAGTTGTTCCGTCATCCATTACAATTCCATCTTCTCTTAACATTACGCCATATCTAGCTTTACCGACTGGTAGCTTCAACCATGCATTAGTATAGACCCTATTTAATAACTCCGCTGCATCTGGTCCCTTAATATCTATTTTACCTAATGTGGTTACATCACAAACACCCACGTTTGTTCTTACATTTTTTGCTTCTCTTTTTGATCCCTCAAATAAATTTTCATTCCCTCTTTTATAATACCTTGGTCTTAACCAAACACCTGCATCAACAAAAACTGCATTATTTTTTTCATGCCAAGAATGCATTGGAGATTTTCTTGTTGGTTTTGAATGTTTTCCAACCTCTCTTCCTACTATTGCTCCGATAGAAACAGGAGTATATGGAGGCCTAAAAGTCGTATGACCAACAGCTGGAACTACTTTATTTTCAATTTCGGATACTAATTGTAATCCATTTAAATTACTTGTTTTTCCTTGGTCTGTTGCCATTCCTAGAGTGGTATATCTTTTAACGTGTTCAATTGATCGATACCCTTCTCTTAAAGCTATTTCTATATCAGATACCGCTACGTCGTTTTGAAAATCTAAAAATCTTTTATAATTTTTACCTTTTGGCAATGGAACACACCAAAACTTATCATGCTGAGAAGATTTCTTTTCAACAACATTTGGAATAGATATCTTATTATCGTTTTCAGTAATTTTTTTTGATAACTCACTTCCTGCTGTAAATGACGTTTTTAAAGTTTCCTCTAGCGAAAATACTCCATTTGCTGCACCTAAAGTAATTTCATTTTGTTTTGATTGACCTGGAACAAATGCATCAATTTCTTCTTTAAACTTTGTTTTATTTCCTGATTGTGAGGCTAAATGAATAGTTGGTGTCCAAAAACCTGAAACGCAAATACAATCACATTGTATATTTTCTATTTTACCAAGTTGTTTTTTGTCCTCAGAAATACTTGCAATATCTGCCGATTTTACTTTTTTGTATCCTTGTGCTGCAACAACAACATATGAATTTTTAATATTAATTCCTAAATTTTTTGCCTCATCAATTATTTCAGACTCCGGATTTTTTCTTGAATCTAAAACAACTGGATCAACTCCATGTTTTTTAAATTCAATTGCTGTTTCGTATCCACTATCATTATTTGTAAATACCAATGGTTTTTTTCCAACTAAAACACCATATACTTTTAAATATTCTTTAGCTGCTGAGGAAAGCATTACCCCTGGTGTATCATTATTTCCAAATACTATTGGTCTTTCAATTGATCCTGAGGAAATCAAAACTTCTTTTGCTCGAATGTACCATAATCTTTTGTTAGGGTGATATTTTTTAGTTGATGGTAAATGATCACTAACTTTTTCTGACATCACAAGCATGTTGTGATCATAGTATCCAAAAATTTGAGATCTATTTTTTACAACAACATTTGGCATTGTTTTAAGCTCTGCAATTATTCCTTCAGCCCAATCTTTTCCTGATTGATTACCAATATTGACATCACTAGTTAGTAAAGATCCACCAAATCTTGGTTTATCTTCAGCTAAAATTACTTTAGCTCCATTTTTTGCTGCAGCATATGCACCAGCTAATCCTGAGGGTCCTGAGCCTGCAATTAATAAATCACAATATTCATATTTATGTTCATATCTTTCTTTATCGTGTTTAATTGAAGCTACACCTAAACCAGCTGCTTTTCTAATAAATGGCTCATAAATTCGATACCAAAAACTTTTAGGCCACATAAAAGTTTTGTAATAAAAACCTGCTGGTAAAAAAATTCTCAAAAAATTATTGATTGCACCTATATCAAAATTAACACTTGGCCAACAATTAACACTTTTTGCCTCTAAACCCTCAAATAGTTCCTGCTCTGTGGCTTTAATATTAGGTTCTGTTTCACCATTTCTATAAAGTTGTACAACTGCATAGGGTTCATCTACCCCAGCTCCAAAGAAACCTCTGGGTCTGTGATATTTAAAACTTCTTCCTACTAAATGAACTCCATTTGCTAATAAAGCTGAAGCTAATGTGTCACCCTCATAACCAAAGTAAGTTTTACCATTAAACTTAAAAGATAATTTTTTATCTCTATTTATTAACCCGCTATTTTCAATTCTAAAAGCTTGGGTCATTAAGCAACTTCCTCATCAGCTTTAAAAGTTCTGAAAATTTCATGGGTTGCTGTATCTCTCTCAACTTTGATCCATTGCCTACATCCAGAAATATGTTGCCATAGCTCTAAATGCTTACCTCTTAAACTTTTTCTATTATAAACAAAATTATCCCATTCTTGATCAGAAACTTCTTTATTAAGTTCTGGTCTTTTAACACTTGCATCGCCACCATATGAAAATTCATTTTGAGATCTCATTCCACAGTGTGGGCAATTTATGTAAAGCATTTATGATATCCAAGTTTTAGTACCAAGTCCTTTTTCATCAATAAGATTACCTGTACTAAATCTATTTAAACTATAACCAGCGTTTAATTCATGAACTCTGTCTTGTGCAATAGTATGAGCAAATGTCCAACCCGAAGCAGGTGTAGCTTTAAACCCTCCATAACACCATCCACAATTTAAATATAAACCTTCAATGTGTGTTTTATCAATTATAGGTGATCCATCCATTGACATATCCATAATACCACCCCATGTTCTGAGCATTTTTAATTTACTTAAAAACGGCATCATCGCTATTCCTTCAGTCAATACATGTTGCAATGTCGGTAGATTTCCCCTTTGAGCATAACTATTGTATCCGTCAAGATCACCACCCATTACCATTTCGCCTTTATCTGATTGACTTACATAAAAGTGTCCTGCACCAAAAGTAACTACACTATCTAAAACTGGTTTAACTGGTTCAGAAACACATGCTTGGAGTAAATGAGTTTCAATTGGTAATGTCATATTTAATTTTTCTGCTAAAATATTTGTGCTACCCGCAACGCAAATACCAACTTTTTTTGCTTTAATATTTCCTCTTGAAGTTCTTATTCCTTTTATTTTTCCAGCGGAAACATCGAAACCTATCACCTCACAATTTTGAATTATATCTACCCCCATAGAGTCTGCCTGACGTGCATAACCCCATGCAACAGCATCATGTCTTGCTGTGCCTGCACTTGGTTGCATCAGACCACCAAAAATTGGAAATCTTACGTTTTCAGAAAAATCAGCCATTGGAATAATTTCTTTAACTTGCTCTCTATTTAAAAGAACAGCATCTATTCCATTTAATCTCATAGAATTTCCTCTTCTCGCGTATGCATTCATTTGTGCATCTGAATGCGCAAGATTAATAATTCCTCTTGGAGAAAACATTACATTGTAATTCAGATCCTGACTCATCTTTCTCCATAAATCCATTCCAAACTCACTGAACAAACCATTTTCGTCATGCATGTAATTGGATCTAATGATTGTAGTATTACGCCCTACGTTTCCACCACCGATCCATCCTTTTTCTATAATTGCAACATTTGTAATATTATGTTCTTTAGCAAGGTAATATGCAGTAGCAAGACCATGACCTCCTCCACCAATAATCACTACATCGTATTCTTCTTTAGGTGTTGGATCTTTCCAAGCCAAATCCCAATTTTCATGGTTTGAAAAAGCGTTTTTAACAAGGTTAAATATAGAATATTTTTGCATCAAATAATTTTATAACAATCAATTTAAATAGTGCTTATTTTTTTTATATATATTTTTTAGAAGTTTCCAAATATCTCAAAAAAGGATAAGAAGTCACAGATAAAAAACTTTAATTTATTTGAATTATTTATGGCCGAAGTAAAATCTGACATTCAAATAGCTCGAGAAGCTAAGATGCAACCAATAAAAGATATTCTTTCTAAGGTTGGAGTACCAGATGAAAACTTTGCTTTTAGTCCAATGGGTAGACACATAGCCAAAATAAATTTGGAATATTTAAACACTCTTAAAAAAGAGAATGGAAAATTAATTTTAGTAACTGCAATTACTCCCACTCCAGCTGGAGAAGGTAAAACTACAACTTCTGTTGGTTTAAATGACGGTTTAAATAAAATTGGAAAAAAATCTATTGTTTGTTTAAGGGAACCAAGTCTTGGTCCATCATTCGGAATGAAGGGTGGAGCTGCTGGTGGTGGTTATGCCCAAGTAGTACCAATGGAACAAATCAATCTTCATTTTACAGGTGACTTTCATGCTATTACATCTGCTCATAATTTATTATCTGCATTAATTGATAATCATATCTATTGGGGCAACAAACTTAACATTGATGTTAGACGAGTCGTTTGGAGAAGGGTAATGGATATGAATGATAGATCTTTAAGATCTATTATTGTTGATCTTGGAGGAGTAGCTAATGGTTACCCAAGGCAAGATAGTTTTGATATTACAGTTGCATCTGAACTAATGGCTATTTTTTGTTTAGCAACAGATCTAAAAGATTTGGAAAACAGAATTGGAAATATTACAATTGGTTATACTAGGGATAAGCAAGCGATTTATGCAAAAGATTTAAATGCTCAAGGTCCAATGACAGTTTTACTTAAAGAGGCAATAAGACCTAATGTAACTCAAACTTTAGAAAACAATCCTGCAATAATTCATGGTGGCCCTTTTGCAAATATTGCTCATGGATGTAATTCAGTTATTGCAACTAAAGCTGGACTTAAATTAGCTGACTACGTTGTAACAGAGGCAGGATTCGGAGCTGATTTGGGAGCTGAAAAATTTCTGGATATTAAGTGTAGAAAATCTGGTCTAAAACCAGATTGTGTTGTCATTGTTGCAACTATAAGAGCACTGAAAATGCATGGTGGAGTTGCTAAAGAAGATTTAAAAAAAGAAAATGTATCAGCACTCAAAGAGGGAATGGTAAATTTACGTAGACATATTAATAATATTAGAAAATTTGGATTACCTGTTACTGTTGCAGTTAATCATTTTATTACTGATACTGAAGATGAAATGAAAACCTTGTTAGATTTTTGTGAAACGCAAGGAGTAAAAGCCTCTAAATGTACTCATTGGTCAAATGGAAGTGAAGGAACTATTGAACTGGCTAAAAATGTTACAGAAATTTGTGAAGATAAAAAAGATACATTTAAATTTTTATATGAGGATGATCTTCCGTTATTCAAAAAAATAGAAAAAATTGCACAAGAAATTTATAGCGCATCTGAAGTGGTAGCTGATACAAAAGTTAGACAACAATTAAAAGATTTTGAAGAAAAAGGTTACGGTAAGTTACCTGTTTGTATTGCAAAAACTCAATATAGTTTTTCAACAGATCCAAATTTAAAAGGTGCGCCAACAGGTCATGTTTTGCCTGTAAGAGAGGTAAGACTTTCTTCAGGTGCTGAATTTATAGTTGTTGTGTGTGGAGAAATTATGACAATGCCAGGTCTTCCAAGAGTTCCTGCAGCCGATTCAATAAAATTAAATGACAAGGGTGAAATAGAAGGTTTATTCTAAATTTAAGTAGTTTAACCAGTTCTCTAACTCTCTCATTCTAGAAACTTTATCTAATTTATTGTTCTCAGTTTCTATATGTTTAATGTGTTTATCTATCTCATTCTCATCTTTAAATGCACCTTTTTCTAAAAGTCTCTTTTTTCTAAAAATAATCAAATTAATCATTTTATTATAAGTAATCTCAGGATGATATTGAAGTCCCCATATATTGCAGTTACCAACTTTAAAATTTATTCCTTGAACGTTATTTATTGAGTTTGAGGCTAACAAAATTGAATTTTCTGGCATTGTTACTACTTCGTCAAAATTAAATGCAGGTGTATTAAATTTTATATTTTTATTTTTGTAAAGTGGATGATTTAAGCCTCTTTCATTAATTTCTATATTTGATGCAATCCCTCTATGAGATCCTTTTGTCGCTTTTTTTACTTCCCCTCCTGCCGCGGTCACAGCGACCTGCATGCCCCAACAAATTGCTAGAATTTTTTTAATTTTTTTCTGACACTCTTTCATGAAATCAATTTGTCTTTTTATTTCTGGGGTGTTGTTATAAATATTTAAACTACTTCCGCCCCAAATAAGGCCATCGTAGCTTTCAAGTGCATCAATATTTTTATCGATATTTTCATCTGAAGAAGGATTAACCACGTGGGTTTCTAATTTATCTGTAAAAAACGCTAAACTATCTTTAAGGCTTTCTGTATGTGTTTGAATACCAGCTGCAGAAAAACTTTGATTTTCTTCTCGTAAGTTTCCTTCTACTATCAATATTTTTTTCATTAAAATAATTCTCCAGAAATACTTTTTATATACATTTCTTTTAGATCATTTTGGCTTAATTTTTTAGGATTTCCTACTGTTGATGGGTCTTCAAATGCCATTAAGGAAAGTTCATCTAGATTAATATTATTACAATCCATTACATCCGACAATTTGTGTGGAATATTTAAATTTTGTCTTAATTCCAAAATCCAATTTAAAAAACTATCAAAATTTTTATTTAAATTAAGATAATCACAAATCGATATTATTTTATTTTCAATTGAGTGTTTATTAAATGTCAAAACATAAGGCATAAATATTGCATTTGATAAGCCATGGTGAACATTGAATTTACCATTTACAGGGTGGCTCAATGAGTGAATTGCCCCCAGTCCCTTCTGAAATGCAGTCGAGCCCATTGAAGCAGCTGAAAGTAAATCCATTCTAGCATTAACATCTTTTCCATTTGTGAATGCTTTAATTAATGAATTTTTAATTAATTTCATTCCTTCTATTGCCATACCATCAGCCATTGGATGATATCCTGGTGCACAAAACGCTTCTAAATTATGTGCAAGTGCATCCATTCCTGTCGCTGCTGTTAATCTTGGAGATAAATCTAATGTAAGTAAAGGATCTAAAATCACAATCGAAGGTAACATTTTTGGGTGAAAAATAATTTTTTTTGCACCTGTTTCTTTATTTATAATTGCAGATGCTCTACCTGTTTCAGATCCTGTTCCAGCAGTGGTTGGAACTGCAATAATTTTTGAAATTTTAGAACTATCTGCTCTTGTCCAGTAATCACCAATATCTTCGAAATCCCATAACGGTCGAGATTGATTACACATAAATGCTATGGCTTTTCCAACATCTAAACCACTTCCGCCTCCTAAAGCTATTACACCATCACAATTCGAGGTATTGTAAACTTTAACGCCTTCTTGCACATTTTCTCCAATTGGATTTCCCGTAAAGTTAGAAAAAGTAGCTAAATTTTGAAAACTTTTTTTTAATTTTAATATTATATTTTTTATTAAATCTAAGTTAATTAAATCTTTGTCTGTTACAAATAATGGATTTGAAATATTTAACTCTTTGCAGGCTAAGGATAAATCTTCAATTCTATTTTCTCCTATCCACATAGTGGTTGGATAATTCCACTTGACACCCATAACAAAATATAATTTTATTTTTTTAAAAATTGTTAGTAAGATATATTTATAAATTTATTAATGATAGGAAAAATTCTATGTCAAAAGTAGCAATCATAGGCGCTGGTCCATGTGGACTTTCAATTTTAAGAGCATTTGAGCATTTAGAAAATAAAGGAGAAAAAATTCCAGAAATAGTTTGCTTTGAAAAACAAGAAAGTTGGGGTGGTTTATGGAACTACAACTGGAGAACTGGTTCAGATCAATACGGAGATCCTGTGCCTAACAGTATGTACAGATACTTATGGTCTAATGGACCTAAAGAGTGTTTAGAATTTGCTGATTATTCTTTTGATGAACACTTTGGAAAACCAATTCCCTCTTTCCCTCCAAGAGAAGTGCTGCAAGATTATATTTTAGGAAGAGTGAGCAAAGGAAATATAAAAAGTAAGATTAAATTTAATACAAGAGTTACAAATACTGTTTATAAAAATGACAAGTTTGAAATTAGCTACCAGGACAAAGTAAATAATAAAATTTTAAATGATACGTTTGATTTTGTGGTGGTCTCTACGGGTCATTTTTCTGTGCCTTTTATTCCTGAGTACGAAGGAATGAATTCTTTCCCGGGAAGAATAATGCACTCACATGATTTTAGAGATGCTGAAGAATTTAGAGGAAAAGATGTAATTGTTTTAGGGAGCAGTTATTCTGCAGAAGATGTGGCTCTACAATGTAATAAGTATGGTGCTAAAAGTGTAACAATCGGTTACAGGCATAACCCAATGGGTTTCAAATGGCCAAAAGGCATGAAAGAAGTTCATTACTTAGACAGGTTAGAAGGGAAAAAAGCCATATTTAAAGATGGAACTGAACAAAATGCTGACGTAGTTATTTTGTGTACAGGATATTTGCATCATTTCCCATTTTTAGATGAAAGCTTAAAATTAAAAACACATAACAGATTATATCCACCAAAACTTTACAAAGGAGTTGTGTGGCAAGATAATCATAAACTTTTATACCTAGGTATGCAGGACCAATTTCATACATTTAACATGTTTGACTGTCAGGGATGGTATGCAAGAGATGTGATCATGGGTAAAATCAAAATGCCTAGTGATGAAGAAATAGATAAAGACATAAATAAATGGGTTTCAATGGAAGAAAAATTAGAAAATCCTGATCAAATGATTGATTTTCAAACAGAATATACCAAAGAACTTCATGATATGTCTGATTATCCTGAAATAGATTTTGAATTAATTAGAAAACATTTTAAAGAATGGGAACATCATAAAGTAGAAGACATTCTAACTTATAGAAATAAATCGTTTTCATCTCCTGTAACTGGATCTGTTGCACCAATCCATCACACACCTTGGGAAAAAGCGATGGATGACTCAATGAAAACTTTTTTAAATAAATAAAAAATTAATAATTTATTTTTAATTTTTTATTTTTAGTAATTGCATTTAATAATGCAATCATTAGTGGGATTTTTTTCTTATTAATTTTTTTTAAAACATAGGGTGCAATTTCATTGGCTAAATCAGCTCCTTCAATGGTGTCATTTCTCATAAATTTCTTTTTAGCGTTTTTAAAAGAAAATCCTTTACCTAAGTATTCTCCCATTTTGCTGTTTCTGCCACCTACAGCACTCACATAAAGATCTCCAATACCAGCTAAACCGTAAACTGTTTCTTCTTTTCCTTTAAAAAATTTAATTAAATATTTCATTTCTTCTATAGATTTTCTGAATAAAGCAGATGAAGTATTATTTCCTTGACCCGATCCGATTATCATCGAATAAATATTCTTAATAGCAGAGGAAAACTCAACACCTTTTACATCTGATGAGTATTCTGTTTTGTAATAATGAGTTGAAATCATTTTTCCAATTTTTTTAGCAATACTTATTTTTTTATTTGCTATTACAGTATAACTTTTTATCTTCCTGGCTAATTCTTTTGCTAAACAAGGGCCTTTTAATATTGAAATATTTAATTTTTTTTTATTTAAATTTAATTGCTCAGACATACTAATTAATTTTTTACTTTTTTTTTGAAATTTCAAACCTTTTGTTAAAACAAGTATTAAAGTTTTTTGTTTAAGATCTTTTAGATAATTTTTTATCATATCTATACCTACTGAGCTCACAGCAACGACTATTAAATCCCATTTATCATTCAAAAGTTCAGGACTAAATTTCTTAAGATTGAGCTTATTTGATAAGTTAATTTTTAGAGCTGGATGAAATTTTTTTTTATTTTTTAATTTTTTAAGTAAATTTGGGTTATATGGTTCAGTCAAAGTTACTTTTTGATTATTGTCAATTAAAGGAACAGAAAAAGCTGCACCCATTGCTCCTGCTCCAATTATTAAAACTTTTTTCATAAATATTATGCTAAAGTTTTTTTAATTGCTTGCTGCCAACCTTGCAATAAGTGATTTCTCAATTTTTTATTAATTTTTGGTATAAATTCCTTATCTTTTCTCCATGTATTTTTAAAATGATTAAATGATTTAAATTCTCCAATTTGGTAACCTGCCAACATTGCGGCTCCGAGAGCAGTTGTTTCTAAAATTTTAGGTCTAACTACTTTTAAATTAATTATATTTGCCAAAAATTGTGAGAACCAATTATTAGCTACCATGCCACCATCAATTTTAACTATTCTGGGTTTTAAACCATCTTTATTCATTGAATAAAATAAGTCATTACTTTGATAAGCAACTGACTCAACGGTTGCTCTCACTAAAGTTTTCCAATCACTATCTCTTGTAAGTCCTGTTATTAAACCTCTTGCATCAGGTCTCCAATAAGGAGCCCCTATTCCACTAAAAGCTGGGACAACATAAACTTCATTGTTAGTTTTTGTTGATTTAGCTATTTTTTCAGTTTCATAAGCATTGTTTATTAATTTAATTTTATCCCTTAACCATTGTACGCCTGCTCCTGCTATAAAAATAGATCCTTCGAGAGCATATGTGGTCTTATTATTCAATCGATAACAAATTGTAGTTAATAACTTATTTTTTGAATTTATTTTTTTTGATCCAGTATTCATTATTACAAAAGCACCAGTACCATAAGTACTTTTTATAGATCCTTTTTCAAAACAAGCTTGTCCTACAGCGGCTGCTTGTTGATCTCCTAAAACAGCTGAAATGGTTATTTCTTTTCCTATAACTCTCTTGTCTGTTTTTCCAAAATTATCTGCAGAATTTTTTACCTCTGGCAAGATGCTCCTTGGAATTTTTAATTTCTGTAAAATTTGATTATCCCATTTATTGTTATTGATATTAAACAACATGGTTCTACTTGCGTTGGTAGCTTCGGTTAAATGCTGTTTACCTTTAGTTAATTTCCAGATTAAGAAGGTATCTACTGTACCAAATAATAAATTATTAGTTTTGAGTAACTTTTTTGAAACTTTTACATTATCTAAAATCCATTTTATTTTAGTTGCAGAAAAATAAGGATCTATAAATAATCCAGTTTTTTTTCTGAAGGTGTTTTCAAAATTTTTATTCTTTAGAAATTTACAATATTCCTGCGTTCTTCTATCCTGCCAAACGATTGCATTATAAATGGGTTTTCCAGTTTTTTTATTCCACAAAATTGTAGTTTCTCTCTGATTTGTAATTCCAATTGTAAGTATGTGACCTTTTAAACTTATAGATTTTTTGATCACTTTTTTTAACGCTTTAAGTGTTGTCGACCAAATTTCATTTGGATTGTGCTCTACCCAACCATTTCTTGGAAAGTATTGTTTAAATTCATATTGTGAAATAAATTTAATGTTTCCTTTAATATCAAAAAGCACTACCCTTGAGGAAGTTGTCCCCTGGTCTATCGAGATAATAAATTTTTTCAAAATACTAATCTATGCCAAGATGTTTTTTTCTTTTTCCAACCCAAGTTCTAATCAAATTATCAAAAATCAATCCTATAAACGCAACACAGATACCTAGAGTTAAACCAATTCCTGCTCCATTTTTATCTGAAAGTGCTTTTAAAATGTATTGACCAAGATCTTCTGTTCCAATGAAAGCTCCAATTATCACCATAAATAAAGCAAAAACTATTGTTTGATTTAAACCAAGCATCATATGTGGAAATGCTAGTGGAAATTCAATTTTTGTTAATCTCTGAAATTTATTAACTCCAGACATTGTCGCGGCCTCATGCAAACCAACCGGAACGCTTCTTAAACCTTCAATTGTGTACCTTGTTGCAGGAATTGTGGCATAAACAATTACTGCAATCAATACAGAAGTATCTGTAATTCCAAATAGCATCATTACAGGAATTAAATATACAAATGATGGGAAAGTTTGAAAAATATCACAAACCCCTAGCATAAACGCAGCTGATTTTTTATTCTGAAAACATAAAGTTCCAACTGTAAATCCTATCAAACAAGAAATAACTACACCAAAAGTTGCCATATATAATGTTACTAGTGCTCTATCCCACCATGGACTTAAAGCAATAAACAAAGTCAAAGCAGCAACAACTAATGCTGATCGAATTCCCCCAATTAAATATCCTGCACCAACTGCTAGTACCAATGTAGCAACCGCAGGCATTCTTAAATATAAAGCTCTCATCGGCTGAAGCACATCTTGAATTAACCATGTATTGAATGCTTTAATATACACGAAGAAAGTATCAAAAATCCAATCAACTCCTTTGTTCCAAAAATCTGCTGTTGATATTCCTTTATTATGAGGAATTTCAAACAAGTAATTAAAACTACCTTTGAAAATAAAAGTCCCAACATATGCAAGAATTATTCCGATTACGAATGAAGCTCCAAAAAATATTACATTTTTATTTCTTTGGAAAAATGTCAGATTACCAAAATAATCTGTTTGTTTATTCGCCCATGCCAAAGACATTTTATCAAGTAAAATTGCAATTAAACTAATACATAAACCAGCCTCTAGTGCCAACCCTATATTGAGTTGATTAAGTGCTAACAACAAATTAAATCCTAATCCTTTCGCGCCAATGAACGCAGATATAACTGCCATTGAAAAACAAACCATAATAACTTGGTTAACTCCAATTAAAATATCTCTTCTTGCTGTTGGAATTAGTACCTTGAACATTAATTGCCAATTGGTACAACCACTCATTCTTCCAGCTTCAATAACTTCGGGAGGTATGGCTCTTAAACCTAATATTGTTAATAATATCATTGGTGGAACCGCAACAACCATAGTAATAATTACAGCAGCGTGATCACCTACTCCAAATAAAACAAGTGCAGGGACTAAAACAGCGTATTGTGGCATAGTCTGCATTACTAGAAGAATTGGGTACAATGCTTTTTCAACTCGTTTACTTTTGTAAGCTGCAATACCAAGGCCTAAACCAAAAATAAATGAAAGTGGAGCTGCAACAAGTATAAAAGAAAGCGTTTGCATTGATGGTTTCCATTGACCAAATATAGAAATATAGATCATTGTTAAACCTGCAAACAAAGCCAATCCTTTTCCACTTAATTTATAAGATAGTAGAGCTGCTCCAGCTGCAACAATGGTCCAAGGTAAACCTGGCAACTCTAACCATGGATAAGCATCAATAAAATCCCAACTTGTAAATGCAACAATAGTTTCTAAACCTCCAAGTAAAATTTCCCTAATTAATTCAATTAAAAAAGTCATAAATGAAGTTAAATTTCTACTTATCTCTAATAATAATGGTCGAGTTTTAAATTCTTGAGTATCTTCGTTCCAAAACTCCATTGGCATCCATTCATTCATTAAGAAAAATAAAGAGTCGTTTATCCAAATAGGCAGCCATCCTAGAAGTGGAGGCAATCTCCAAAATACATCAAAGGCATAATACCTAACCTCTTTACCTAGAAAAAAGTAAACACTTTGGTTTGGATCTTTAACAAATTCAGCCTGGCCTCTTATAAATTTATAAGTTTCAGGAACATCAATTGCAAAACATAAAGCAAAAAATACAATTAATAAAAATAACCATTGAAATAATTTTGGATATTTTTTTAAATACTCCATATTTTAACTACCGTTTTTTCTTCCTCCAAAAACTGTATCTATTATTTTTGAAGGTTTAATTGATCCTACAATATTATTATTTGAGTCAACTACTCCTACTAATTTTTCTTGAGTAAGTATTTTTTCTGCAACATTTTCTATAATTTCATCTTTTGATACTTTTAAATCTCCTAAATTATCTTTACTTGAAGCATCCATTACATCCTCAATTATCAAAACCTTCTCTCTCGGTACTTCTTCAGTAAACTTTCTTACATATTCAGTTGCTGGATTTAGCACGATATTGGCCGGTGTATCTAATTGTTCAATTATACCATCTTTCATAATTGCTATTCGATCAGCTAACTTTAATGCTTCATCAAAATCATGAGTAATGAACATGATGGTTTTCTGTAATTTTTCCTGAAGTCTTAAAAACTCATCTTGCATTTCTTTTCTAATCAACGGATCTAATGCAGAAAAAGGTTCATCTAAAAACCATATATCAGGCTCTACTGCTAATGACCTTGCGATACCTACCCTTTGTTGTTGTCCACCTGAAAGTTCTCTTGGGAAATAATTCTCTCTTCCATCTAGTCCAACTAGCTTTACCATTTCCATTGCTCTGCTAATACTCTCTTCAGTATTAGTGCCTTTTATCTGAAGTGGAAAAGCAATATTTTCAACAACTGTTTTATGAGGTAACAAAGCAAAGCTTTGAAACACCATTCCCATTTTATTTCTTCTAAGCTCAATAAGCTCTTTATTATTTAATTCTAATAAATCTTGACCTTCAATAAAAATTTTTCCACCAGTAGCATCTGTTAATCTTGAAATACATCTAAGAAGTGTTGATTTACCTGAACCAGATAAACCCATTACTACTAACATTTCTCCTTTTGCAACTTCAAAAGAAGCATTATTTACTCCAACTATACATCCTCTTTCCTGAAAGGTTTTTGCATCTACATTGCCATTAGACTCTTCAAGCATCCTTTTGGCATTTTGTCCAAAAATTTTATAAACCGACTCGCATTTGATTACAGTCTCAGACATAAATTGTTTTAAAGTTATATTAAATTCTATAAAATTAAAATGTTAATAATTGTTGCCTTTCCTCATTAAAAATTTTTAATAAAATAAACTCTAGTATCAATTCCAGTACTTAAAAAACTTAAAGCTTCTCCACTTATAGTAATACTTTCATCAACACCTACATTGTTTCCACTAACTGTAAAACCCGCAAAACATTTATTTTTTTCTTCATCCCATTTGACAAAAGTCTCATCAATTTTATTTCCATTAATTGTATATAGCTCATGTGCTCTAAAATTTAAGAAATTAGCACCCATAATTGCTCTTTGAGGAATTAGTTTTGTAGCTTTACATACTTGCTCATATACATCATCCGTTAATTTGTAATGATCAGTTCCATCAAATGAAACCAATATACCAGAAGGTAATTTAGATATTAGTTCGCTAAGTTTTTTTTCTTCAGCAATTCTCTCCTCCTCTAACTTCATTCTTTTTACTAAATCATCACCTTGTCCAAAAATTCCATTTAAAATACTAAAAGATAAAATTACTATTAGAGTAATAGATATAAGACCGATAAATTGTCTTAAAGACTCAGGTAAATCTTTTATTTTATTAATATAATTTTCTTTTGACATTATTCTTGTAACTTACCGTTTTTCCAAATACCTGATTTTTGTTTTCCATCTGCCCAAGTAAATGTTCCTTGTCCATTCATAAAACCTTTAGACCACTCTCCTTCATAGGTAGACCCATCAGGAAAAACTAAAGTTCCCTGTCCGCTCCATTCACTATTTTTAAATTCCCCTTTATAGATATAACCATTAGGCCAGGTTTCGACACCTTGACCTTGTTTTTTAGTATTAACCCACTCCCCTTCGTAAGTAGTTTTATCGGTGTAAACCCATTTTCCAAAACCATTTTCACAGTTACCTTCTTTGCAGCCAGTGCTTCTTGCTAAAACTGATGAGCAGATCAAAAAACTAAAAAATATTATAAGAGAGTATTTTTTCATTGATACATTTTACACATATTGATTTAAAAAAAAATCCCCCCCAACGAAGTTGGGGGAGATCTTTAATTTTTAACTATAATCCTTATTTAGTAAATGCTTGCCAAACTGACTTGTTATCAGCTAACCATTTTTTAGCCGCGTCTTCGTGAGTCATTTTGTCAATATCAACTAAAGCTGCCATTGCACCAATTTGACTTGTAGAGAATGACATTTTTTTGAACGCTGCTGCTGCATCAGGATGAGTTTTTGGGAAATCCTCATGAACTGCTTTTTTCAAGTATCCATCAGGAGAACCACATTTACCATCTCCACCATCTTCTGGTCTGCAACCAGCTGTGTATGGAGGGAAGTCAATAAATGTAAAACCAGCACCATCTGTAAAGTTAGGCGTCCAGTTGAAGATAATTGTTCCTCTTCCTTCTTTTTCAGCTGCAGCTAATTCTGCCCAAAGTGCATCAGCACTTCCAGCAAATTTAACCCACCATAAGTCACCTAAACCTAGTGCATCAACCCTTTGTGGAATTAAGTCACCATGCCAAGTTTGTGGACCTTCCAACATTCTTCCTTTTCCATCTGGAGAGTCAGGTGTTGTAAAGTTTTTTGCACAATCTGGATTTTTTAAAGCTGTCCAATCTGGTAGTCCTGGGCATAATCCTTTTTCAGCAACCCAGTTTGGATATCCCATATCCTCAAGAGTTCTTGCTTCATGATCACCCCAATCTAATAAACCACCTTTATCTAAAGCAGTAGTAAAAGATTTACCGAATGCAGATTCCCATACCTCGTGAGATATAGTTACATCTCCAATTCTAATTGACTCATAAACTGCTTGTGAGTCAGCATTAACGTATTTTACGTTATTACCCATACTTTCAAAAATTCCACCAATAACATAAGCCATTACAATTTGAGATGACCAGTTATGTGTTGGAATTACGATGGGCTTTTTGCTATCAGCATTTGAAATTCCTGCAAAACTTACAACAGAAATAACTAGAGCAGATAGTAAAGATATTATTTTTTTCATATATACCCCTCTATTATTAATATATTAATACTGAAAGTATGTTCCTATTTAAAGTTATAGTCAACTCGTTTTGATTATATTATGGTCTCACTTAAATTTAAAAAATGTTGGGCACAAGCAAAGATATCAAATATCCTGGTTTGAATATTTTACCACCTGGAGTTGAAAGACATATTGTTAATGGTGGTGGTCTAACTGGTTTTCAAATTTTTCCTGATGATGAAGTAGAAATAATCAATAATGAAGGAAATCAAATATGTGAGATTATTTGTTTTGGAAAAGATGGAAATTCAGATCTTGGAATTTTAAATCTTAAATCAAACAATGAAAAAAACTTTGTAAGAAATATTCTTAGTGGGAATGATGAAACAATTTTAGCAACTAACTATCAATTAAAAAAAAGAAATTTAAAAATTTCTAATTCAAAATCATCAATTATATTTGATCTAGACGCAAAACCTGGTGAAAAAATTAAATTAAAATCAAAAGATAAATGTTACGCAATATTTTCAGCACCTGGGGAAGATATGGATGTTACAAAACAAAATCCACCAACTGATTTAACTATATTTGTAAAAAGAGCTAAAATTGTTAATGATAAGGAATTAAATGTAATTCCTGATCCTGTTTTCGAACCTGTTTATGAAGAAAATATAAATAAAGAGACTTCAATATCTTACGAGGTTAAAGAAGGAGATTATATTCAAGTGATAAGTCCGACTGGCAGACAATGTTCTGACTTTGTGGCATTCGATACAAGAAAATTAGAAAAAGGAATTGAAAAAGGATTAGACTGGCAAACCACTAGAACATTTATGGGAAATACTTTTCCTGGACCAGGTTTGTTTTCTAAATTTTATGACACAGATCATGAGCCACTTGTTGAGGTAATAAGAGATACTGTTGGTAAACACGATACTTTTAATCTTGCATGTACTTCAAAATATTATGAAGATGCGGGCTATTTTGGTCACCCAAACTGTTCGGATAATTTAACTGAAAGTATGTCTAAATATGGTGTTCAGAAACAGAAAGGTTGGCATGCAATTAATTTATTTTTTAACACTTCTGCTGGAGGATTAAATTCTGTTATTTCTGATGAATCTTATTCAAGGCCTGGTGATTATGTAATGTTTAAGGCTTTAAAAGATTTAACAATTGGAACAACTGCATGTCCAAGTGATATAGATCCTTGTAATTCATGGAATCCTACAAATATATTTGTTAGAACTTACGACAAAAATAAAGAATTTAGAAAGTCATTTGGTTTTAGAATGAAAACAGACTCTGAAAATAAACTTACTAGAAATTCTGGCTTTTATGAAAGAACTTCAAAATTAACTAGAAACTTTGTTGATGCTAGAGGGTTTTGGCTTCCAAATGATTACACCAAGCATGGTTTGGTTAATGAGTACAATGCTTGCAGAAATGATGCTGTATTAATTGATCTATCTTCACTAAGAAAATTTGAAATAATTGGTCCTGATGCTGAAGAGTTAATGAATTACACTCTTACAAGAAATATAAAAAAACTTTCTGTTGGACAGGTTGTATATTCTGCAATGTGTTACGAAAATGGAATGATGTTCGATGATGGAACTCTTTTAAGATTAAGCGAAACAGGTTTTAGATGGATATGTGGAGATGAGTATGGTGGAGAATGGCTTAAAGAAATTGCAAAGAAAAAGAATTTTAATGCTATTGTTAAAAACTCTACTGATCAAATTAGCAATGTATCTTTGCAAGGTCCAAAAAGTAGAGAAATTTTAAAAAAAATTATCTTTACACCACCTACACAGCCTTCGATAGATGAGTTGGGCTGGTTTAGATTTACAATTTGTAGAATAGAAGAGCTTCAAGGTATTCCGTTAATTGTTTCTAGAACAGGTTATACTGGTGAGTTAGGTTATGAAATATGGTGTCATCCAAAACATGCTCCTGAAGTTTGGGATAAATTAATGGAAGCAGGTAAAAATGATGGATTGATACCAGCAGGGTTCGCTGCCTTAGACAAACTAAGAATTGAGGCAGGTTTAATTCTATTTGGCGCTGAGTTTGATGGAGAGCAAGATCCTTTTGAAGCCGGGATTGGTTTTACTGTTCCATTGAAAACAAAAGAAGAAGATTTTATTGGTAAAGAGGAATTAATTAAAAGAAAAGCTAACCCTCAAAAGAAATTGGTAGGATTAGAACTTAATGGAAAAGAAATAGCAGGCCACGGAGACTGTGTTCATGTTGGAAGATCACAAGTTGGTATAGTTACAAGCGGATGCCTGTCCTCTACTTTGAATAAAAATATTGCTCTTTGCAGAATAGATGTCCAATACTCAGAAATTGGTACTGAAGTTGAAATAGGTAAAATCGATGGTCATCAAAAAAGGATTGGTGCTAAAGTTGTTGGTTTTCCATTCTACGATCCAACTAAATCTAGAGTTAGGGCTTAAGATAAATGCCAAAAGAAAAAAAGACCTTATTAGATTTTTGGGAAGATCAAATGAGACAGTCTCATACTGCTAGTAACTATTTTTTTAGAAAATCCCCTTCTCACTATCATATGATGTTATTAGTAATGTCTGCATACAAAGAAAATAAAAAACTATCTGTAGAAGAACTTAAAACTAAATTATTTAAAACATCTAGACCAAAATCTGCATTAATTATTACTGAAGCTTGTGAAAAAGGATTCTTTCGTCTTGAAAAAACATCAACAGACCAAAGGATAAAAAATATAATACCTAGTGAGTCTTTTATTAAAGAATTTAATGAATACTTGGATACCTTAAAAAATATAAGTTATTAGCGATAAATTTCACAAAAATTGAAATATCTAAATTATATATATAATTTTTAGTTCTATAAAAAATTATATTAATTACTATTTGCAAAAAATAATGTTTTCATATGACGACATTACCCTCGAAAGCTAAAGTAGTTATAATTGGTGGTGGAATTCACGGTCTAAGTACTGCTTGGAAACTTTCAGAAACTTACAAAAATCCTGGTGACATCGTTGTTTTAGAAAAAAAAGATACTGCTGCTGGTGCAAGCGGAATTGCTTGTGGTGTTGTAAGAAATAATTATTTCCAACCAGCAATGAGAGAGCTTATGGCTCACTCAGTTTCAGTTTGGGAGAGTGATCCTAAAGCATTTAAATATAACCCTGTTGGCTACTTACAAATTTCACCTGAAGTAATGCATGAAGATGTTGCAAGCATTTATGAGCAACAAAAAGCAATCGGATATGAGTCAGTATTTATTGAAGGTGAAAAAGATTGTTCGAATTATATGAAAGATATTTTTGATGATTGGCAAGCACAAGGCATCACTTCAATACTTCATGAAAAAAAAGGTGGATACGCATTTAACAAAGATTCAATTAAAGCACTTGAAAGTAAATCTACATCAAACGGTGTTCAGGTTATGAAAGGTGTAAAAGTAACAGGTTTTAAAAGAGGAAGTAACAGTCAAGCTGTTACAGGGGTGGAGACAGACAAAGGTACAATTGAGTGTGAACAGGTTGTGATCGGTGCAGGTCCATGGGCGAGAGATTTTTGGAATATGTTAGAGTTACCTAAAACGGCTAACATTAAAGGCAAAGATGGTAAAATGCATGTAACAGATATGTGGACATACTGGATGCTACAAGAAGGTGTTATTGGTGTTGAGCCAGATTTTCTAAAAACTAATGATGGAAAACAACCTCCTGTGGTTCATGTAGACTCGACTGCTCCGTTATATTCAGACAAAACAAAAAAATTATTAACAGATAAAATTTGGGGAATTTATTACAAACCTGACATTGAAGGATTAGGTGTACAAGGGGGAACTTCTCCTTACATAGTTAAAAAACATTTTGATCAAGTTAATGTTGATCCTTATGGAATTGAGTCGCCTGAATATCAAACAACAGACGCATTTAGTGAAATGTGGTGTTCAGCTTTAGCGCATTGTCAAAAAAGATTTGAGGGTAAATCTGATTTATATAGAAAAGGACCATCGGGCGGACTTGGATGTATGACACCAGACTCGTTTCCAATCTTTGATAGATTTTTTGAAAACGTTTACATGATTGCAGATGCCAATCATGGTTATAAAATGATTGGGGTTGGAGAACTTGTTGCAAAAGAAATTCTTGGTACTGAAAGTGATTTATTAAAACCATTTAGATTCAACCGTTACGAGAAGGGTGAACTTCACCCTACTTCGAACAGTCCGTTTCCTTGGAGCTAGACTCTAAGCCTAGACACAAATAAATTTTTCAGCTACGTTTGAATAAATTAAATTCATTGAGGGGTGAAAATGACAGATCTAGAGAAACACGTTAACCAGCCAGGTAGAGCAAAATTAGTTAAAAAAGTTAGAGAAAAAATTAATGAACTTGGCATAACTTATATTTATTATCAATTCATTTCTGTAACAGGTAGAGTTGTTGGTAAAGGAATCCCTGCAGATCACTGGGAAAGAACAGCTGAAAAAGGATTTCAATTAGTTTACGGTGCTACAGCAAACTTATTCTTAGATCGTCATAATAATTACATTGGATACGGACCAGAAGCTATGGAGCTTGTTGGAATACCTGATCCTGAAACTTTTGTTCAATTACCATGGGATAAAAGAGTTGGAAGAGTATTTGTAACTTGTTTTAGAAACAGAGAAGAAAGAAAAAATCCAGGCGGTCATTTAACTTCAGACTGCAGAGGAAATTTAAGAATTTTCATGGATGAATTTAAGAAAAAACATGGTCTAGAATTAAGAGTTGGTACTGAGCCTGAAATGATGTGGTTAACAAAAAATGAGGATGGAACACCTACAGGTAAAGGTTTTTCTAAACCATTCTGTTATCACATTGATCAATTTGAGTCATTAAGACCAGTGTTTATGAAGGTTATTGAGTACGCAAAAGCAATGGGTCTTGATATGATTCAAGGAGATCACGAAGATGCTCCTGGCCAATTAGAGTTAAACTGGACTTACGATAACGTTTTAAGAAATGCAGATAGATTGTCAACCTATAGACAAATTTGTGCTCAAGTTGCCAGAGAACATAATTTAATTGCTTGCTTTATGACAAAACCATTTATGGGTGTTTCTGCTAGTGGTTGTCATACAAATATGTCTTTATGGAAAGGTGGAAAAATAAAAATTAACAAACTTGGAAACAAAACTCTACCAGGTGTAGAAGAAGTATTTAGTTATGTTGAAGGTGGAACTAATACTTTCATGCCTGATACAAAAGATATGCAATTACCAGGTAAAATTGGTTTGCAATCAATTGCAGGTATCATGAAGCACTTACCAGCATTAACAGCTCTTGGATCTTCAACTGTAAATTCTTATAGAAGATTATGGGATCAAGGTTTTTGGGCTCCTGTTTACGCAGACTGGGGATATCAAAACAGAACTTGTGGTTTAAGAGTTTCTGCCCCAGGAAGATTTGAGTATAGATCAGTAGACTCGATGCACAATCCTTACTTATTAGGTGCTGCTTTATTAAAAGCTTGTGATGAAGGTATAACTAAAAAAATGAAACCAGCAGCTCCAGAATCTAGAAATATTTATGAAGCTCAAAAAGCTGGTAAAGATGTAAAAAAACTTCCATTAAGTTTAGGTGAAGCTTTGGATAGACTGGCAGAGGATGAAGTAATCAAATCTGCAATGCCAGATGAAATGTATAAAGTTTTCCATTGGTACAAAAACGATGAGTGGGAAAGATTTCTTGGTGCAACAACACAATGGGATCTGGATACTTATCTTGATTGTCTACCGTAGGTCACAGAAATAGATAGAAAGGGTATAAATATATGTGTGGAATAGCAGGTTTAATTCATAGAGGTAAATCTTCAAATGTTGGAAGTGAATTGCAAGGTATGCTTCAAGCATTAAAACATAGAGGAGAAGATTCAACGGGTTACGCTTTATATGGCGATACGGATGGAAAAAACTTCATCATGCGTTTTAAAGTTGGAGAAAACGTTGGAGAAGGAAGTTCATCAGTTATGGAAGATGTGTCTGTTTACGACAAAAGAAAAAAAATTGTAGATGAAACTCTGGCTGAAATGGGAGCTAAAATAGTTAAAGAAGAAAGAACTCTTCCCTACTCTTTGAGATATGAAATTGATTATAATGTTAAAGATCTGTTAGAATTTTCACAACGTATAGAAAGTATTCCGGGTGTTGAAATTCTTTCTATGGGTAAATCTTTAGAAGTGATTAAAGATCTTGGAAACGCTAAAATGGTTTGTGATAGATATAGCTTAGATAAAGTTGTTGGAACACATGCTATAGGTCATGCTAGAATGGCTACAGAGTCTGGTGTAGATATCAAATCTGCCCACCCTTTTTGGGGATATCCATTTAGTGATGTATCTGTAGTTCATAATGGACAATTAACAAACTACTGGAATAACAGAAGAGTTTTAGAAAACAAAGGTATGAGATTTATGTCTGAGTGTGACTCGGAGTTAATTGCAGTTTACCTTGCTGAAAAAATGAGAGACGGTGCAACTTTAGAAGAAGGAATGAAAGCATCTTTAACTGGTTTAGATGGTGTTTTTACTTACTTTGTTGCAACAAAAGACTCTTTAGGAATGGCTAAAGATACTATGGCTGCAAAACCTCTGGTCTTATATGAGTCTGATGATTTAGTTGCTATGGGGTCTGAAGAAATTGCAATTAGATCTGTATTACCACAAGAAATTGATACATATGATCCATTTGATGGGGAGGTTAAAGTATGGCAAATCTAAAAACAGTATCGAAAAAATCAAAAGCCCAATCAATGGGTATGCACACTGAGGTTTTAACAGGTAGAACTCAGCAAAAATTCTTTAATCCTGATGAAGCAGAAAACTTTTACTACTTTGGTACATACGATGTAGATTTTAATAAAAGAACTGATCTTGATGTTAAGGACATGACAGCGCCAGAGGCTAATAAAGAAATCGATAATTTAATGAGCCAAGGTTATGGAACAATAGTAATAAAAAACCCTCAAGGTAAACACAGTCTTGGAGTTGGTATTTTAAATAAACTAAATTTAATTTTTGAAGGAAGTTTAGGATACTTTGGAATGGGTTCTTGTGATGGTCCAATAGTTAGAATTAACGGAAGAGTTGGATGGTCATGTGCAGAAAATTTAATGGCTGGTAAAGTAGTAATCGAAAAAAATGCAGGATCTTGTTTTGGTGCGGCAATTAGAGGTGGAGATTTAATTTGCAAAGGTAGTGTTGGTGCCAGAACCGGGATTGACATGAAAGGTGGAACTATCATTATTGGCGGAGATGCAGGTGCATTCACAGGTTTTATGATGCAAAGAGGAAGAATAATTATTCTTGGAGATGTGGGAATAAATTTAGGTGACTCGATGTATGATGGGACAATTTTCGTAGGTGGAGAAATTGGATCATATGGTAGTGATGCAGTAGACGCTGAATTAACTAAAAGCGATCAAGATTGGCTAAAAAGAAAATTAAAAGTAGCTGAGATTGGTGAAAACTTTGACGTTAGTAAAATGAAAAAAATTGTAGCTGGTAAGAAACTTTGGAATTATGACAATTTGGAACCTACAGAGAAGAAGGGAGCAATATAATGCCTAAGAAAAAATCTAAAAAAGTTAAAAAAAATGGAAAAGGTGTTGGTGGAAAAGCTGATGTCCATGCACATGAAGAAGGTAAAAGAAATAAAAGTTTATTAGGTCATAACGCTATCTTCACACCTGAAGTAATAGACGACATTCATATTAAATCTCAATTAGGAAGATACAGAATGCGAGGAATGGCATTGATGAAAAAAATTCCTACTTTTGATGATTTAGTTTTCTTACCTGGAACACTAACTAGATTTGTAATCGAAGGTTACAGAGAAAAATGTGAAACGAAAACTGTTATTGGACCAAGATGTGAAAATCCAATTGAATTAGATATTCCAGTTTATATTACAGGAATGAGTTTTGGTGCCCTTTCTTATGAAGCAAAAACTGCTTTAGCAAGAGGTGCAACTATGGCTGGTAGTGCTACATGTTCAGGTGAAGGTGGGATGATACCTGATGAAAGAAGATACTCTGAAAAATGGTATTACCAATGTATTCAATCAAGATACGGTTTTAATCCACATCATGCACAATTAGCAGATGGAATTGAAGTGTTTATTGGACAAGGTCAAAAAGTTGGAATGGGCGGACACTTAATGGGTCAAAAAGTTACTGACCAAGTTGCTGAGATGAGATCATTACCATCTGGTATTGACCAAAGATCTCCAGCGAGACACCCTGACTGGTTAGGACCAGATGATTTAGCTCTAAAAGTAGAAGAGCTAAGACAATTAACAAAAAATAAGGTGCCAATTCAATTAAAGTTAGGTGCATCTAAAGTTTATGATGATGTGCGGATGGCTGCAAAATGTGATCCTGACTCTATTTACCTAGATGGAATGGAAGGTTCTACTGGAGCCGGCCCACATATCGCTGCTGCAAACACTGGTATTCCTGGTATTGCTGCAATTCGAGAAGCTAGAAGAGCAATCGACGATGTTGGTAAAACTGGAAAAGTAACATTAATTTATGCTGGTGGTGTAAGAGATGGGGCTGACATGGCTAAAGCTTTAGCTCTTGGAGCTGATGCAATAGCTATTGGTACAGGATCAATGATTGCACTTAACTGTAATAAAGATATTCCAGAAGCAGACTTTGAAAAAGAAATGGGAGTAAAAGCAGGTGAATGTTATCACTGCCACACTGGAAGATGTCCAGTTGGTGTTGCAACGCAAGATCCAAAGCTTAGAGCTAGATTAAATCCCGATGATGCTGCACTAAGAGTTTACAATTATCTTCACTCAATGACTTTAGAAGCTCAGTTGTTAGCAAGAGCTTGTGGAAAAACAAATATCCATTCTCTAGAACCTGAAGATTTAGCTGCTTTAACATCAGAAGCATCAGCTTTAGCAAAAGTTCCATTAGCTGGAACTAACTACACAGTTGGTGTTGATAACTATCACAAAATATAGAGGTAACTATGCCAAAGAAAAAAAGTAAAAAAGTAGCAAAAACAAAAGAGATCAAAGGTCAGTTAGGTAAAAAGAAAGAGACTGCCAGAGAAAAAATGATTGGTCAGTCTATTGGTTACAGATACGATGTTAATCTTTTACCGGACTATTCTAAGCTAACTCCATTTCTTAAGAAATATATAGAGGCGATGGGATGGGATGATTTAAATTGGTTAGAAGATGTGCATATGGGTTATGAAGAAGATAGACCTGCTGTATTCTGTAGAAATGCAAATGGTTGGGTTACAATACCAAAGTCAATTAAACTCCCAAATAATCAACAAGATAGAGATATGATTGCAAGAGAACTTTTAGTTAAGTTTCAAATGTCTCCAAAACATCCACTTGTTGATTTGAAAAAAGCTTATTTAAAATTTTAATATTTCAATTAAAAGTTGATTTTTTTTAAAAACCTAGTGCACAAGCTAGGTTTTTAAACGTTTTTATATTTGTATCGAATCACAAAATTTAATAGGCTCTCGTAAACTAATATGGAGAGAGAATATGACTGATCAGTTAGGTGCTCTTACAACCATATTTACGGAATTTTACTACTGGGTGACAGTGGTACTGATGTTTTTAATTCACGTCGGTTTCTGTATGTATGAAGTTGGAGCTTCTCGATACAAACACCATCAACATACTCTTATGAAAAATACGATGCTGATACCATTGGTAACAGTAACGTGGTTTTTATTTGGTTGGTGGATTTACTGGGCTTTTCCAACAGGACCTGGATTAGCACCATCAATAATGAATGAAAGTGCTGCACTAGTTACAGATGAATCTGCATTTAGTGCTACATGGTATACTGCTACAAGTGATTTAATGGCTGTCAATTTAGGAGACCATATTTCTGGTGTCTTCTGGGCTGCCTTTTTACTTTTCTCTTGGACAGCTGCTTCTATCGTTTCTGGAGCTATCATTGAAAGAATTACGACTTTTGCATTTGGTATTTTAGCAATTGCAATTGGTTCTGTATTTTGGACAATTGATGCGGCATGGGGATGGCACTTCGACGGTTGGATGTTGAAACTTCTAGGATATCACGACGCTTACGCATCAGGTGTAATTCACGCAATTGCAGGTGGATTTGCTTTAGGTGTTCTAATGGTTTTAGGACCAAGAATTGGTAAGTTTTCGTCTAACGGTGAACCAAGAAACATCGGACCAAGAAATCCTTGGTTAGTAACAGTGGGATTATTTTTAATTTATACTGGTTTCTGGGGATTTTACGCAGCATGTAACATACCTATTTTCGACCTTGGACCTGAGTATGGTATGGAAGGTATATCTTACTGGACAGCAACTAATATCTACGTAACGCCTACTACACTTAGTGGTATTACATTTAACTTCTTGATGTCATTATCAGGAGGATTATTAGCTGGATACTGGATTGCTAAAGGAGATCCTTTCTGGACTTACTCAAGTGGTCTAGCAGGTGTGATCTGTGCTTCGGCTGGTAATGATTTATATCACCCAATTCAAGCAATGATCATTGGTATGATCGGTGTTGTTATCGCATACAAACTACATTACTGGGTTGAACGTAAGTTCAAAATTGATGATGCAGTTGGTGCTGTAGCAGTGCATGGTTATGCTGGATTTGTAGGTCTTGTTATTTGTGGTTTTGTCTTAAATGGTTATCCATCATCTGGTTACAGTGTTGGTGCTATGTGGGACGGAACAACTTATGCAACAATTAATCCATTAGGACAGTTCATCGGAGCATTAATTATGTTCGTTGTTCTTGGACTAATACCAGGCTACATCATAGCTAAAGTTCTTAACGGTATGGGTAAATTAAGAATCCCACGTGAAGTTGAGATAGCTGGATTAGACTATGAAATGATGGAATCTGCTAAAGAAGATGAAAAAGCAGTTTCATCTGCAACCAGGTAAAGGAGGAAAATATGGCTACAGTTACAAACTGGATAGATCACCTTAATAAGCCAGCAGAAGAAGTTGCTGGTGCAATTTACCCTGGTGCTGGATCTGTTGAAGGCATACTGGTAATCATTGCATTGATCTTATGGGTTGGTTGGCACGTTTTGACTGCAAAAGCTGAAAGTGATGAGCTTTCAAGACTTGCTAGAAAAAGACATAGTGCTAACGATCATAAAAGCAATATTACTGACTGGTAATTTAAATTAAAATTTGGGCGCTACTTAAATGTAGCGCCCTTTTTTATGTTCTAAATTAATGGAAGATAATAAAGAAGAATTAAGACCCTCAAAAATGAGAGGTGTAGCATTTCCTAAAGCTAAGTATGGTGTGATACTAGCTATAATTGTAATTATTGTTGTTAATTTAATTTATTACAAAGAAACAATTTTATCTTTTTTTAAATAATTATGTTAACTTAGGCTGTGTCTAAAAATTTATTTCAAATTGCTAAGCAAAAAAAAATTAAATATTTTTTAATCAGTTTTGTAGATTTATTTGGTGTATTAAGATCAAAATTAGTACCTGCTCATGCAATAAAAGAAATGCAAAATGCAGGAGCTGGTTTTGCTGGATTTGCAGCATGGTTAGATATGACACCTGCTGACTCAGACATGTTTGGAATTCCCGACCCAGATAGTTTAATTCAACTTCCATGGAATAAAGAAGTTGGATGGTTAGCATCTGATCTATGGATGAATGGCAAACCAGTAGATGCGTCACCTAGAGTGATGTTAAAAAATCAGATAAAAAAACTTAAAAAACAGAATTTAACAATGAAATCAGGTGTTGAGTGTGAATATTTTTTAATTTCACCTGATGGCAATTCAATTGCAGATCCAAGGGATACACAATCCAAACCTTGTTATGATCAATCTGCATTAATGAGAAGGTATGATTTAATTAAGGAAATTTGTGACTGTATGATTGAAATGGGATGGGGCCCTTATCAAAATGATCATGAGGATGCTAACGGTCAATTTGAAATGAATTGGAATTATTCAGATTGCCTAAAAACTGCAGACAGACATACCTTTTTTAAGTTTATGGTAAAAACAATTGCTGAAAAGCACGGACTGAGAGCAACATTCATGCCTAAACCGTTTGGAAATTTAACCGGTAATGGTTGTCACGCTCACGTATCAGTTTGGCAAGGTAGTAAAAATAAATTCTTAGATAATAAAGATAAACTTGGTTTAAGTAAAATGGCCTATAATTTTTTAGGTGGAGTAATTAAAAATGCTTCGTCTTTATCTGCATTTTTTAACCCAACAATCAATAGTTACAGAAGAATAAATGCACCACCTACAAAATCTGGAGCATCATGGTCACCGAGTAGTATTTCTTACACAGGTAATAATCGAACACACATGATAAGAATCCCTGATCCTGGAAGATTTGAATTAAGATTAATGGATGGTTCTGCTAATCCTTACTTATTGCAAGCAAGTGTCTTAGCAGCTGGTCTATATGGTTTAAAAAATAAAGTTGATCCAGGCAAACCTTTAGATTGCAATATGTATGAAGATCACCATAAATATCCCAACTTACCCAAACTGCCTGATGAACTTGCACAATCATTAAATTTATTAAAAAATAATAAAGATATGAATGATGCTTTTGGCAAAGTTGTTATTGAAAGTTATATAAAGTTAAGAAGTTCAGAAATGAATGAATTTAAATCAAAAGATAGTTTTGATAAAACAAAAGATGTTACAAAGTGGGAAAAAGATAATACTTTAGATTGTTAGTACATGACTATACTATCTAACGGTCATCAATGGAAATATACAGAATTTACAGACAATAAAAATTACTCATTTAACAAAAAAGAAATTCTTAATTCTTTAACCTCAGAAGAAATTGATGATGCTTATAAGAGTATTTCTAAGTGGAAAGGTTATTCTCCTACTCCCCTGCTTTCTTTAAATAAACTTTCAAAAGAATTAAATTTAAACAAGATTTTTTATAAAGATGAAAATAAAAGATTTGATTTAAAATCTTTTAAAGCTTTAGGCGGAGCTTATGCGGTAGAAAAAGTAACCAAAGGAAATAAAGATATAGTGGTGGCAACAGCTACTGCTGGCAATCATGGAAGATCAGTTGCCTGGGGTGCTAAAAGATTAGGTCTAAGCTGTAAAATATTCATTAGTGAATTTGTAAGTGATGCAAGAGGCAAAGCTATGGCCGCACTTGGAGCAGATGTAGTAAAAGTAAAAGGTAATTATGAAAAATCTTTGATGGAATGCATAAAACAGTCTACTGAAAATAATTGGCAAATAGTTCAGGATGTTGCTTGGAAAGATTATATGATCGTCCCCAAGTATACAATGGCAGGTTATACGGTAATGATGAAGGAGATAACTAATCAAATCCAGGAAGAGAAAATAACTCACATCATTTTACAGGCTGGTGTTGGTGGCATGGCCGCTGCCATGGTTGCAGGTATTGCAAGATATTTGAACTATGTTCCAACAATTATAGTTGTTGAGCCGGATAGTGCCGCGTGTGTAATGGAAAGCATTAAAACTGGAAAAATAGAAAAAATAGATATTAAAAGAGAAAGCTTAATGGGTGGTATGTCTTGTGGTGAAGTATCATTGGTCCCATGGGAAATACTCAAAAATTCAGTTAAACATTGTGTTAGTTTACCAGATGATGATATTGCAAAAACTATGAAACTACTTGGAAATTCAAGCTTTAGTGATGATAAAATAATTGCAGGAGAAAACTCAGCACCTGGCGTAATCAGTCTGATTACAAGTTGTGAAGATCAAGCAATTAAAGAAAAATTAGATCTAAATGAAAAATCTAATGTTTTGGTTTTTGGTTGTGAGGGAGATACTGATCAAGATATGTATCAAAAGTTAATTAACCAAAATTAAATCAATGAGTAGCACAGGTATTTTTTGGATAAGAGAGGATTTTAGAATTGAAAATAATCCTGCTTTATCTTTTGCAACACAAAATCATGATAATGTAATTGCATTATATATTTATAATAATAATGATTTTGACAACAAAAGAGAAGCTCAAAAATGGTGGGTTTATAAATCTCTAGAAACTTTAAAAAAAGAATTGTCAGATTATAAAGTTAATCTTGAAATAGTAAAAGGCGATGAATTAGAAATTTTTTCTAAATTTAATAAAAAGGATAAGCTTTCAGTTTATTGGAATAAAATTTATGAACCAGATGTTATAACTAAAGGAAAAAAAATACGTGACCTATTTATTAAAAATGAAATCAATTATAAATATTTCAAAGGAAATATTTTAAATGAATTTCAAGAGATAACAAAAAATGATGGAACTCCCTTTAAAGTGTTTACCCCTTTCTGGAGAAATGCGGAGCAAGTTTATTTAAATCAACCACCAGGCAAAAACTATATTGTTAAAAAGAAAATAAAAAAGATTACAATTTTTAAAAAGTGTATTGAGCCAACTGATATTTTACCAAAAAAAAATTGGTATAAAAAATTTGAAAAATATTGGAAAGTTTCAGAAAATGAATCAAAAAAAATATTAAAAAATTTAATTGAAAATAAAATTAAGGATTATGGAACTTCTCGAGATATACCATCTATCGAAGGAACCTCTAAATTATCTCCTTACATCAAACATGGCCAAATTCATGTAGGCAGTATTTGGAAAAAATGTTCTGAAATTAAATCAAAAGGAATTGGTTATAGAAAATATATTAATGAGCTTGGTTGGAGAGAGTTTTCGCATAGTTTAATTAATTATTTCCCTGAATTCTTAAAAGGAAATTTCAGAAAAGAATTTGATAAATTCCCTTGGGCAAAAAATGAGAAATTCTTAAGAGCATGGAAAAGAGGAATGACTGGTTATCCTATTGTCGATGCAGGTATGAGAGAACTATATGAGACTGGATGGATGCATAATAGAATAAGAATGGTTGTTGGTTCATTTTTAGTCAAACATTTGAGAATTAATTGGACTGAAGGTGAGAAGCATTTTAGAAATTGTCTACTAGATTTTAACAAAGCAAATAATGTTGCTCAATGGCAATGGGTTGCTGGCTGTGGGGCAGATGCAGCACCTTATTTTAGAATATTCAATCCAATTCTTCAGGGTGAAAAATTTGATAAAGAAGGCAATTATGTAAAAAAATGGGTTCCAGAACTTAAAAATGTTCCAAATAAATTTATTCACAAACCTTGGGAAATGGAATTAAAGTATCAAGAAGCTATAAAAACAATTATTGGCAAAGATTACCCGGGTCCTATTGTTATTCATGAAAAAGCTAGAGCTGAAGCTCTTGAAGCGTTTCAATCTTTGAAGAAAAAATAAATTTAGTTTTATTCTCCAATAAAATGGTGGATTATAGTTCTTTCTTGAGCCTCTAATCTGTGTTCAAATAAATATATGCCCTGCCAAGTTCCAAGCAACAATTCACTGTCTTTCACACTTAGAGAAATTTGATTATTAGTTAATGCAGATTTAATATGTGCAGGCATATCATCTTTTCCCTCCGTAGTATGAACATATAGTTTGTTATCCATAGGAGCTAATTTATCAAAATAATTTATTAAATCTGTTTGTACATCTGGATCTGCATTTTCTTGAACAATTAATGAGGCGCTTGTGTGCTGAATACATAAATTAAGAATACCATTTTTAAAGTTATTTTGAGCAATCCAATGAATTGTATCATTAGTAAATTCATATAACTTTTGACCATTAGTCTTAATATTAAGATTGTAAAATTCTTGTTTCATTAATTATACTCATTCGATGTAAGCTCATACAAACGACTAATGGTTCGTTTAAATGGTTTTTCTAATAATCTTGACGAGGTAAATTTATCTAAATTTATATCAGCTGTAACTGCTAATGAAATATTTTTATCATAGATTACATCTAACAAAGTGATAAAACGTTGTTGTTGATTTGAATTTACATCATTAAATTGAGGTATTTGATCTATTACCATAAATTTACAGTTTTTAACTATTTCTAAATAATCTTCCGCTCCTAAATTTTGATCACAAAGTTGATTAAAGTCGCATCTAACAATTCCCTCATAAAAGTTTTCTATTTTAAATTCTCTTCCCTTTACATTAATTTTTATTGAAGATTGTTTTTTATCCTTTGTTATAGTTCTAAAAAATTTATTAATCTTAAAATTGGTTTCTTGATTAAGTGGAAAAAAATATCTTTGTTTTTGATTATCATTAGATTTTCTATAATCATCCTCAATTTTTAATTCATACTCGATGGATTGATCTTCCATTATTTTTATAAAAGGTATAAATTGTTCACGTTGAAGACCTTCTTTATAAAGTTCTGAAATTTTAGTATTTGAAGTAAGAATAATTTTAATATCTTCTTTAAATATTTGTTCAAATAGTTTTCCTAAAATCATTGCATCAACAATGTTTGTTACTTGGAACTCATCAAAATAAACTAATGAAGCATTTGATTTTAAATTTTTAACAAATTGATTGATTACATTTTCTTCATTTTTTTCTTTTTGCTCATGAATAAAATCATGAAAACCTAACATAAATTCATTAAAATGCTTTTTTAATTTTTTTTCTTCAAGATGATCATAAAAGAAGTTTAAAATCATTGTTTTACCAACCCCTACACCACCATATAGATAAAATCCTTTTTTGGTTTTTTGTTTGGAAAATAATTTTGAAAAAAATGATTTATAATTAGTATTATGGTAATCTTCTAATTTTTTAATAACTTTGATTTGATTAGGATTAACTTCTAAATTTTGATTTTCACAATAATATATGAATTCTTTTTCAAATGATTTGGACATTAATTTCTTTTAGTTTTAAAATCGATACCATATTCTGATCGCGGACCTTTTCTTAATCCAAATGGACCAGGGATAAATATAGTCATTGGATTTGTTCCTTGTTCAAGATCTACTCTATGAAAAGCATTGGCTGACCTAAAGCCAATATAGCCTGGCTTTCTCCAAAATTTTCCATCTTTTGTGGTCTCCCAATATCCACCCCTTAAAATAATTGTAATATAAGGGCATAAATGGTTGTGAACACCGTCACCATGATCGTCATCTAGCATCTCATGAATTAATATATTGAACGGAAACCATTTAGGTCTATTTCTGAACAAAACATAGTATCTATTCATCCAAGGTTTTGCTTCTTTAAAATTAGGATGTGAAGGTCCTCTATCTAATACAACTTTTTTTCTTCCAATTTTTTCTAAAAATTTTAGAAACATTAATTAAGTCTAATGATAGCATTATTTTTAACTACAAATATTTTTTCATCAAAAAAAACTGGTTTTAATATTTTTTCATTATCAATTTTTAATGTAGCAATAGTTTTTCCACTGGCTATATCAATTACTAATAATCTGCCATTGTTTGTTGAAAGATAAATATTGTCTTTTCCAAGAATAAATCCTGTAGGTTTAATTAAATTTCGTTTTTTTGATTTAAAATTATCAAATATATCGGTAACCCTTATTATGCTTCCTTTGTTTTTATCAATTAAAAAAAGATAGCCTTCTAATGATATTGTAAATAAGATATTTCCTATGATGATCGGCCTTAAATTAGAATTTATTTTTGTTTCCCAATTAAAATTTCCACTATCAATATCTATAGAAAAAAATTGATTCTGATTGTTAGAAAAGTACAGCGATCTATTATCTGTAACGATATCAGAAGTTTCTAATGAAAATGATGATTCGTAAATTAAAGTATTTTGGGTCGGAAGTTGCCATAATAATTCACCATTATTTAAATCAACAGCACTTATATCCCCAATTGAGTTATTAAAATAAACAATGTCTTTCACAATTACAATTGATAGTTTTTTTTGTGATCTTATCAAAGAATTTTGTGTTTTTACGCTCCATAACTCATCACCATTTTTTAAAGAAAAACATCTCAGAGTGTTAGAAAAATCAATTATAAAAAATTTATCCTGATATATTTTAATTTGAGAATTAAATGGTGCAACATTTCTTTTTGACCAAATTAATTCGCCTGTTTCGATATTTAACAAAAAATATTTTGCTAGATTGTCTGCTGCAATTAAATAATTTTTATTGTTTGAAAATTGCAAAATAGGCTTTAATTTTTTTTCAGACTTTGAGTAATAATTCTTTTTCCAATCTAACTTTGATTCTTCATTAAATTTTAAAATAGTACCAATGTTATCAAAAAAAATTAAACTTTTATCGTGAAAAACTATTTCAGGTTCATATTTATAGAAATTTTTAATTTTCGAAAATTTATATCTAGACAAAGTTTTAAGCTTCCCATCAAAATTTACCCTTCCGCTGTTATTGGTTAAATAGTCTATTTTTTTGTTTCTATTAAAATTACCTTCAACTTTTATTTTAAGATTTTTATTAAACTCTTTTTCATAAACTGAACTTTTCTTAAGAATTTCCTCAGACTTAGTTGTATTTATGGTATTGGTGTCTTGATTTATTGTTTCTGATGTTGACCAAAACTTAGAATTTTTGTTTAGTGAACATCCTGTTAAAATAATTAAAATAAATAAATATATAATCTTATTCACTAAAATCTCTATTCAATCTCTTTTGAACTTCTTTATTTATATCTGGATTAGTATTTTCTAATGAAATAATTTTTTCATAAAATTCTTTAGCTTTTTGTTTTTGGTTTTTTGAATAATAATACTCAGCCATTAAATATAAAGCGTGTGATTTCCATACACTTTCAGAGTTTACTAATGGATTTAAAATATCTAATAAGTCATTCTCGTTATCATCAATTTCAGCTGCATAAAATAACGCTTTTTTATAGATAACTAAATTCTTAATTTCTTTATCAAGAGAGGTGTCATTAATAATTGTTTGAAACAACTTAAATACAACTTTTTTATCCGAAACCAAATCGTTATCGATAATAAAATATAATGATAATGGAGAATAAGTTGGATCTTTTTTGTCTATAATTTCAATTAATTTATTTGCGGTTTCTTCTTTTGAATTTTCTGAGTACTCTAAAATTATTGAATTATAATTGTCTGAAATTTCTTTTTTTTTGTTTGTTAAGTATTTATCAAAGCCATACACAGCTGTCACAATAATTGCTAGAATTATTAATCCAAATATTATTTTGTTTTTATTATTTATAAAAAAATTTCTAATTTTTTCATTTCTAGTATTTGCGTTTATAATTGATAATTCTTCATCCATAACTATAACATATTCCTTAAAACGTATTGCAGAATACCTCCGTTTTTATAATACTCCAATTCATTTTTTGTATCAATTCTGCATAAAGTTTTAATTTTCTTTATTTCGCCAGAGACATATTTAATTTCGACTGTTACCTCATCAGAGGGATTAACACCCTTTTCTATATTTAGAATACTAATTAATTCAGAACCAATTAATTTAAGATTTTTTCTATTTACATTGTCGATAAATTGTAATGGCAATATTCCCATTCCAATCAAATTAGATCGGTGAATTCTTTCAAAACTCTCAGCTATTACTGCTTTTATGCCTAGTAATTTTGTGCCCTTAGCTGCCCAATCTCTAGACGATCCAGTTCCGTACTCTTTTCCACCAATTACAACTAAATCTGTTCCTCTTTTCTTATATTCAACCACTGCATTATAAACAGGAAGTACTTTTTCTTCTGGATATAACTTTGTAAAACCACCTTCTGTACCAGGAGCCATTTCATTTCTAATTCTTATATTTGCAAAAGTTCCTCGCATCATAACTTCATGATTACCTCTTCTTGAACCATATGAGTTATAATCTTTAGGTAAAATTTGGTGTTCCATGAAATATTCACCAGTTGGACTATCTTTTTGAATACTGCCAGCTGGCGATATATGATCAGTAGTAACCATATCACCTAAAATTAATAATGGTCTTGCATCCTTAATTTCTTTAAATCCTTCCGGTTTATCTGGTAACGAGTCAAAAAATGGAGGTTTTTTTACATATGTTGATCCCTCATCCCAATTATAGATGCTACTTTTATCAGTTTTAATTTTTTGCCATTGGGTTGGTCCCTTGGAAACATTTGAGTATCTTTGTATAAACATCTCAGCATTAAGTGAAACCTTTAAAGTGTCTTCTATCTCTCTATTAGAAGGCCAAATATCTTTTAAAAATACATCTTTTCCTTCTTTATCTTTTCCTAATGGATCTTTGTATAAATCAACTTCCATATGTCCAGCTATTGCATATGCAACAACAAGTGGAGGTGAAGCCAGATAGTTTGCTTTTATATGTGGAGAAATTCTCCCCTCGAAATTCCTATTACCAGATAAAACTGAAACAGCATAAATATTTTCTTTTTGAATAGCCTCTACAATATTTTCTGGAAGTGGTCCTGAATTTCCAATACAAGTTGTGCAGCCATACCCAACTAAATTAAAACCAAGTTGATCTAGATAAGTGTTTAATCGAGCTTTTGCCAAATAGTCTGTTACTACTTGAGATCCGGGTGCTAAAGAAGTTTTTACCCAGGGTTTAACCTGCAAACCTTTTTCAATAGCTTTTTTAGCTAATAGTCCAGCCCCAATTAGAACATTTGGATTAGAAGTGTTCGTACAAGATGTTATTGCTGCAATTAATATTGAGCCATCTTTAATTTCATAATCTGTATTTGTTACTTTTGAAATTGATTTTTCATTTTTATTTGTAGCTTCCTGCAATACTTTTTTAAACGAACTGGGGGCATCTGTTAAAAGAACTTTGTCTTGAGGTCTTTTAGGTCCTGAAATAGTTGGCACAACTGTAGACATATCTAAAGATATAATGTCAGTAAATTCTATTTCGTCACTCGCCCATAAACCTTGTTCCTTGGCATAATTTTCTACAATATCAACGGTTTGCTGATCTCTTCCTGAAAATTTTAAATACTTTAATGTTTCTTCATCGATAGGAAAAAAACCACAAGTAGCACCATACTCTGGTGCCATGTTTGCAATTGTAGCTCTATCCGCAAGTGTTAAATTTTTTAAACCTTCTCCATAAAACTCAACAAACTTACCGACTACTCCTTTATCTCTTAACATTTTAACAACAGTTAATACTAAATCAGTTGCAGTAGTTCCTTCTGGCATTTTATTTTTCATTTCAAAACCAATGACTTCTGGTATTAACATAGAGATTGGTTGACCCAACATTCCTGCTTCAGCTTCAATTCCTCCAACACCCCATCCTAAAACAGATAAACCATTTACCATTGTTGTATGACTGTCCGTTCCAACTAAAGTATCTGGAAAAAGATATTTTTCACCTTTAAATTCTTCTGACCAAACAACTTTTGACAAATATTCCAGATTTACTTGGTGGCAAATTCCTGTTCCTGGTGGAACTATTCTAAAGTTATCAAAAGCCTGCTGTCCCCATTTTAAAAAAGAATATCTCTCACCATTTCTTTCAAATTCTATATCGACATTTTTTTCAAAAGAATCTGCTTTTGCAGATTGGTCGACTTGCACAGAGTGATCAATTACAAGATCAACTGCAGACAGAGGATTGATTGCATTTGGATCTTTATTTTTTTCTTTAACTGCTTCTCTCATTGCAGCTAAATCTGCAACCGCAGGTATTCCTGTATAATCTTGAAGCAAAACTCTTGCTGGTCTATATGCAATTTCAGTTTTAGATTTTTTTGTCTTTAGCCAGTTTTTAATCGCTTCTATTTGAGATTTCGTTACACTTAAGTCATCTTCGTATCTTAATAAATTTTCTAGTAAAACTTTTAGTGATTTTGGAAGTTTATTTATTCCTTTAAGTCCATTTTTTTCTGCTTCATTTAATGAGTAATAATTATACTCCTTGTCATTAACTGTGATTTTTTTTAGTGATTTATAAGAATTTTTGTTTCCTGGGGTCATATTATAAATAAAAAGTTATTATGCTCGTTAAAAGAAGCAGTGACATAGCATAATTAAAGTAATTAATAAATTTCTGATTTGTCGCAAATTTCCTGAAAAATTTACCTAAAAAAGTCCACAGAGTTATACTGGTCACTGAAACAATTAAAGCCATAATGATAATTTGAGTCGTATAACTTACAAAGGTTTCTCCTGGATTAATATAAGTTGAAACAAGAATAATTGATGCAATAACACCTTTAGGATTTAAAAATTGAAAAATAAAAGTTTCATGGAACTTAATTGGATTTTTGTTTTTATTTTCCTGATCAGAAGGTCCTGAAAAAGAAATTTTGTATGCTAAATAAATTAAAAATAGAGTTCCTAAATATTTTAATACTTCTTGAATTAAAGGATAAAGCTTAAAAATATTTATCAGACCTAGAGCTAAACATAATAATAAAAAAGGAAATCCTAAAGTTACACCAATTATATGAGGTAGTGTTCTTAGAATACCAAAATTGAAACCAGAATAGAAAGCAACGAAATTATTTGGTCCAGGAGTAAATGCTGCAACAATTCCAAATAAAGTTATAGAAAGAATTTCAGGATGCATTACTAAGCAATCGGTAATCCATTTTCTGCTTTTTGAGAAGGATGAACAAGTGTAACTTTGCCATCGGTATCAATTGCTCCTAAAACCAATACTTGAGAAACTACTCCAGCAATATTTTTTTCAGGAAAATTACAAACAGCAATAACTTGTTTTCCTTTTAAATTCTCCTCATTATAATAATGAGTAATTTGAGCTGAAGATTGTTTAATGCCAATTTCGCTTCCAAAATCAACCTCAACCACTAAAGATGGCTTTCTTGCCTTTTCATTTTTTTTTACAGAAATTACAGTACCAATTCTAATATCTACTTTATCAAAATCATTATAGGTAATTTGCTCTTTAATCATAATATAATATAGTGTTTTAAGTTTATGAGTATAGATAACAATTTATATGAAAAATCAATCAAGATTTTAACTGACTTAATCGCATTTAAAACTATCTCAGGTCAAGATAACAGTAATTTAATTGATTATTGTGAAAAAATTTTAAATAACATCGGAATAGATACTTTCAAAGTTTATGATGATGATAAAAAAAGAGTAAATCTTTTTGGAACTCTAAAAGCAAAAAATCAAAGCACAAAAAAACCAATAATATTATCCGGTCACACTGATGTGGTTCCCGTATCTAAAGGTTGGAGCAGCGATCCATTCGTTGCAACTATTAAAAATGATAAATTATATGGAAGAGGCTCATGTGATATGAAAGGTTTTATTGCATGTACACTTGCTTATGCACCTATCTTCAAAGAAAGTAATTTAGATAGAGACTTACATTTCTGTTACACTTTTGATGAAGAGACTGCATGTATTGGAGCTCCTTTATTAATAGAGGAATTGAAAAAAAGAGAAATCAAAAATGGAATTTGTATAATTGGCGAACCAACTAAAATGAAAATTATTGATGCCCACAAAGGTATGAATGAATACACAGTTCACTTTGGAGGACTTGCGGGACATAGTTCTAAACCACATTTAGGAGTAAATGCAGCTGAATATGCTACTAGATATGTTGGAAAACTTTTAGAAATCAGAGAAGAATTAAAAAAAAGAGTTCAAAAAGATAGTATTTTTGATCCTCCACATTCAACTTTATCAATTGGCGGAATTAAAGGTGGTATTGCTCATAATGTCATTGCAGATAAATGTAGTGTTGAATGGGAAACTAGACCAGTTATTAAAGAAGATGGAGAGTTTGTTACGAAAGAAATTGATAAATATTCAAATGAAGTACTTCTACCAGAAATGAAAAAAGTATTTCCAGGTTCTTATATTAAAAAAGAAGTGATTGGTGAAGTTGTTGGTTTTAACAGATTAGATGAGTCTGAAGCATGTGAATTTGTATCAAATATAACTGGTGATAATTCTAGAGAAGTTGTTTCTTTTGGGACGGAAGCTGGTTTATTTCAAGAACTTGGAATAAGTACTGTTGTTTGTGGACCTGGATCGATAGAACAAGCTCATAAAATTGACGAATTCATAGAATTAAATGAAATGAAAAAGTGCCTTAAGTTTTTAGAAGGTGTAAAAGATAAATCAGTAAATTAACTCCAACCACCAACGGCTTTTACTTCTAAAAACTCTTCTAAACCGTGTTCACCTGCTTCTCGACCTATTCCAGAATGTTTAAAACCACCGAATGGTGCATCAACTGCAATACCAGCTCCATTAACATCTACCATTCCAGATCTTAATTTTCTTGCAACTCTTTGTACTTTTTCAGAGTCTTGTGTTTGAATATAGTTTGTTAATCCATAAGAAGTATCATTTGCAATTTTAATTGCCTCTTCTTCTGTTTCAAATGGGATAACAGATAAAACAGGTCCAAAAATTTCAGTTCTTGCAACATCCATTTCATTATTTACATCTGCGAAAACAGTTGGTTTAACAAAGTAACCTTTGTCTAATCCATCGGGTTTACCTGTTCCTCCGGCAACTAATTTTGCTCCTTCATCAATACCTTTTTGGATTAAAGTTTGAATTTTATTGTATTGAGTTTCTGAAATAACTGGGCCTATGTGCTCTCCTTCTTTTTTAGGGTCACCCACCTCAAAGTTATCAGTATATTTTTTTAATCTTTCAATTGCTTCATTATACATTGATTTTTCAACCAACATTCTTGTTGGTGCATTACAAGATTGTCCAGAATTTCTAAAACATCTTAAAGCACCTCTTTCAATAGCCTCAGGATCAGCATCTTTAAAAATTATATTTGCTCCTTTTCCACCTAGCTCTAAGCTTACTCTTTTAAAATCTTTAGCAGCATTTTGTGAAATCAAAGCTCCAGCTCTCGTTGAACCTGTGAAAGAAATCATATTTATATCTGGATGACTTGTAAGCGCATCACCTGTTGTTGCACCATCGCCATTGACTAAATTAAATACTCCTTTTGGAAATTTTACTTCGTCAATAATTTCAGCAAGTATCATTGATGAAAGTGGTGCTAATTCTGATGGTTTTAAAACCATTGTGCAACCCGCGGAAATTGCTGGCATTACTTTTAAACAAACTTGGTTCATAGGCCAATTCCAAGGTGTTATTAATGCACAAACACCTTTTGGTTCATAAATTAATCTTTGGTTAGGAGCGTGTTCTCCTAATGGTTTTTCAAATTCAAAATTTTTTAAATATCTAATAAATGATTTAATATGACTTGCGCCAGTCCCTGCTTGTAATTTTGTTGCAAAATCTTTAGGAGCACCCATTTCAAGGGTTATAGCTTCTGCAATATCTGCCCATCTTTTTTTATAATTTTCATAAAGTTTTTCTAATAGTCCAATTCTTTCTTCTTTAGAAGAAAAAGCCCAAGACTCGTAGGCATTTTTTGCTGCAGTAACTGCTAAGTCAACATCTGCTTTGTTCCCTAAAGTAATTACTGCACAATTTTTTTCTGTAGCAGGATCAATTACTTTAATTTCCTCAGAGCTGTTCGGCTTTACCCACGCTCCATTAATGTAAAAATTTTTTTTGTCTAACATGTTTTGAAGTTATCCTTTCTTTATGTTTTTGCAAATAAATTAGTTAATTCATAAACAATAGTTGCAGCTGCTAAAGAAGTTACTTCTGCATGATCATACGCTGGAGAAACCTCAACAACGTCAGCTGAGACTAAATTTAATCCAGACAAACCTCTTAAAACATTTACCATTTCTCTCGTAGTCATCCCTGCAATTTCTGGCGTACCAGTGCCTGGAGCAAATGCAGGATCTAAAACATCAATATCAATTGATAAGTATAGAGGGTTATCTCCCACTCTTTTTCTGATTCTTTCTGCTATTTTGTCGGTTCCTTCTGTTTGAAACTCATCACAATGAATTATTTTAAATCCAAAACTTTCGTCATTTTTAATATCATCTCTACTATAAAGTGGTCCTCGAATTCCAACATGCATAGAAGCATCATCTAAAAATAATCCTTCTTCTCTTGCTCTTCTGAACGGAGTTCCGTGAGTATAAGGTGCACCAAAATATGTGTCCCAAGTATCTAAGTGGGCGTCAAAATGAACTAAAGATACAGGACCCTTATTTTTTTTATTGATTGCTCTTAACAGTGGTACTGCAATAGTATGATCTCCACCTAAACTTATAATTCCTCCAACATTATTTAATAAATCTGTTGCGCCTACTTCTATTTGTTTAATTGCTTCATCAATACTAAATGGATTGCAAGCGATATCACCAGCATCAGCAACTTGTTGGATTTTAAAAGGCTCAACATCATAATTAGGATGATAATTAGTTCTCAAATGTCTAGAAGCTTGTCTTATACTTTGCGGACCAAATCTTGCACCAGGTCGATAACTTGTACCAGCATCAAACGGTATTCCAACAATTGCAACATCACAACTTTCTACATCTCTTAGTTCGGGAAGTCTTGCAAAAGTGCTTGGACCAGCAAATCTTGGAACTTTAGTTCCGCTAACCGGTTGAATTGGATTTTTATTTCTTTCTTTTTTCATTTTTTAATAATCTAAGATAATATTATCTCATCTAATTCGTCTATAATAATTTAATGAAAATTTTATTTTTGTTTATCCTTATATTTCATTTTTCGCATGTAAATGCTGATGAAATTTATAATCTGATAAAGATTCCAAATTTAGAAATTTATAAATTAAAAAACGATAATAATATTCGTTATTTAAGTGCTAAAGGTAATTTTAAAATTGGTGTAAATAAGAACATTACTTGTGACAAAGTTGATATAAACAAATTAAATTCAAAATTTCCTTTAATTGAAAAAAATCTTAATCGATATAATTCTAATTTTCTTAATAAGATAAAATTAAAATATATTGTATTTTGTGAAAATTTATTCATCTCTCAAATTAATACGGGAGGAATACCTGATAATAAAAACAGAACCTTAATTTTAGATATTAATTTTAATAATAAGTATTTTGAAAGAATGATACACCATGAAATTTTTCATATGATTCAAAATACTCACATTGAATACTTTGACGAGAATAAATTTTCTTCTTTTAATCAAACTTCATTTAATTATGCCAAGTGTTCAACTTGTTCCGATAGATTGAATTTAGATCTATATGAAAAGACTGATGGTTTTTTGACAGAATATTCTAAATCTATCCCTTCTGAAGATATGGCAGAAATTTTTTCATTTTTAATGACTGATAAAGAAATAATTGAGAATAAAATTAATAGTGACAAAATACTGAATAATAAAGTGAATTTTATAAAATTAAACTTGGCTAAAATAGATAAAAATATTTTATGATCAGAACTATTAAAGCCTCAAAATCAGAAAAAATTTTATTTATATTTTTAATTGCTCTTTCAATTTTTGCTTTTACATCTTTTTTTTTATTAAAAAATAAATGTCTATTTGTTGAAAAAAATAATTTAAGTAAACTTAATTTTGATGAACCGAATAATATTGCAGTAATGAATGTTGAGTGCGGAAATGTAATTATTGAACTTTATCCAGATATTTCTCCTAAAGCAGTAGAAAGATTTAAAATTTTAATTAAACAAAAATTGTATGATGGTTCTGCTTTTTATAAAGTTTCAGAAAATACCTTTGTACAAGCTGGAGATATTGAGTATGGAAATATAAATAATTTAGATTATTCCAAAATTGGTAGCGGAAAGTCTGGATTAGGATTTTTAAAATCAGAACTGAGCAACGATTTTAAATTTACAGAGGGTAGTGTTGGTTTTGCTAGAGCAACAGAATTTGATACAGAAGATAGTGAATTCTTTATTACATTAAAAGAAATTCCAATTTATCAAGGAGAGTATACTCCAATTGGTAAAGTAGTTTACGGTTTAGATATTTTAACTAAAATTAAAACAGGTAATAAAGCAATTTATGTTTTAAGACCGGATTATATTAAATCCTTTAGAATGTTTAATTCTAATTAACCAAAGGTTTGCCAGTCGACAAAGTGTGTTTAATTCTTTCTTGAGTTTGTTTTGTTTCTATCAATCTCATAAAAGAGTCTAGTTCTAATTTATACAGATCATCCTCTGACAATACTTTTTCAATAGTAGTGTCTCCACCACTTAAAACGTTTGCAAGCTCAGTTCCAACATGCATACCATGATCTAAAATTACCTTGTCGTTGTATAATTTCTCTAAAACCTTAACCATTTTATCTTTCAACGGCTTTCCAGAAAGTTTGAATTTGCACTCTTCTGGAGGAACAAAATCATTATTTTGATCAATTAAATTTTTTGATTCCTCAAAAAGACTGTTTCTATTCATTATTTTTTTGTCTTCTGATCTTAAATACTTTAATGGCTCAGCCTCGATTGGAGATGTAGCTGTTTTAGCATAACCAATAATATCAAAAACTTTTAGTGGTGCATAATCTGGATCTGATTTTGCTTCTTCAGTTTGTGACCATCTCCACAACATTTCTTTACATCCACCACCTGCTGGAACTAATCCAACAATAGTTTCAACTAAACCAATAACTAAATTTGTATGTGAGGCAACAAAATTACTTTGAACTAAAACTTCAAATCCTCCTCCAAGCGTAAGTCCAGAAGGAGCTGATACAACTGGGTACTTAGAGTACTTAAGGGTTTTACAAGTATCTTGAAAATATTTAATGAATTTTTCAATTGATTTGAAATCTCCTTTGTCAGCAAAATTCATAGTATAACTTAAATTAACACCTGCTGAAAATTGCATGCTTTCATTAATTATTATTAAGGGTTTATCAGTTGCATTTTTCAATGCATCCATTGAGTCATAATCTAATGCACAAGCTTTTGTTGTGAATTCAACAATATTAAAATCTTTAAATCGATGAATTTCAGCTGAATTATTTTTATCCAGTTTAATTGCTGATGGTCTTATTTTTCCTAAAGTTTGAATGTCTGTATAAATTTGTCTTTCTCCATAGAAATTTTCATCTTTTGTTTTTGATAAATTTTCTAAAAATTTATTATTTTCAAAGTTATCAATTCTTTCGAAGAAATTCTTAACACCTATCGATTTTAGCATTTCAAATGGACCCATCGCCCAATTAAAACCTAGTCTCATAGCTTCATCAATATCATTAAACTTATCAGTAATTCCTGGAACAAGTGAGGATGCATATTTAATTATTTTTGATATTATAATCCATGCATACTCACCAAACTTATCTTTCCGATTAATTAAATTACTAATATCAACAGTCTCAATTCCTAAATCTATTTTTTTTGTTGCCGAATACTCTCCTGTTTCTAAATTTATTGCCTCTAAAATTTTTTGATCTCCACTTTTATTCATTCTATAAAAGCCCCCTTTTCCTTTACGGCCTGTGTAGCCTGTCTCAATTAATTTTTTAACTAATGGAATTTCTTTTGCAACAATTTGAAATTCATCTTTATCTGAAAGTTCCTTAATAAAGCTTTTTAATACATCGGCCATCAAATCAATTCCAATAAGATCATACAATCCAAACACTCCTGTTTTGGGTATGCCCATGGGTCTACCAAAAACTGCATCAGCTTCTTCTATTGAAAGTTTCATTTTGAATGCTTCCGTCATAGCAACCTGCATTGCATAAACACCAATTCTATTACCTAAAAATCCTGGCGTATCGTTACAGATTATGGCTCCTTTACCAAGCTCTACCTCACAAAATTTCTTTAAAGAATTAATTTTATTTAAATCATTATTTTCATTTTTAACAATTTCTAATAATCCCATGTATCTTACAGGATTAAAAAAGTGAGTGATGCAAAAATCTTTTTTTTCTTCGTCAGTTAGTTTTTCTGACAAAACTTTAATTGGAATTGATGATGTGTTTGATGAAACTATTGCACCTTTTTTTCTGTTCTTAAATATCTTCTCATAAATATTATGTTTAATATCAATTCTTTCAACTACTGCCTCTACAACCCAATCTGCATCTTTTACAACATCAAAATTTTCATCAATATTCCCAATGTTAATTTTGTTAATTTTGCTTTTATCTATCAGCAAAGGAGGTCTCGATTTATGAATTCTTTCTCTAGCTTTTTCACTAATTTCAGTAGTCAAATCTAAAAGAGTAACCGGTATCCCTGCATTACATAAGTGGGCAGCTATCCCACTTCCCATTGTACCAGAGCCAATAACTACTACCTTTTTAATTTCCATGACAAACTGTATATATGAATAAATAATTAGGGTAAATTATCTATTTATTCCCCTTAATCTTTCAGATCTTCTTCTTAATAATTCAGCACTTATTAGTATTAAAGTAGATAAAATAATTAAACATGTTGCAACAGCAAGAATTGTCGGACTCAATTGCTCTCTTAAACCTGTCCACATTTGTATCGGAATAGTTGTGTTTTCTAAACCTGCTAAAAACAACACCACAACAACTTCATCAAAAGATGTAACAAATGCAAACAATCCACCAGAAATCACTCCTGGTAATATTAAAGGCAAGGTAACTTTCATAAAAGTATTAACAGGGTTGCTACCTAAACTCGCTGCTGCTCTTGTTACACTGTGATCAAAACCAGAAAGTGTAGCTGTTACTGTAATCACAACAAATGGTGTTCCTAAAATTATATGAGCCAATACTATTCCTGTATGTGTTGCAGCCAAACCAACCTTTGCCATAAAAAAGAAAATTGCAACTCCAGAAATAATTAAGGGCACAATCATTGGAGAAATTAAAGTAGCCATTATAATTCCTTTGTACGGCATATGTCTGCTACTTAAACCTAATGCAGCTAAAGTACCTAAAATTATTGAGCCAATCGTTGCAAATATTGCAATTATAAAACTATTTTTTGCTGCTAATCCCCAAGGGTTTTTGGTTCCATAAATCATATCTTTATACCATCTTAAAGAAAATGCATCAGGGTCAAGATTTTTCATTCCCTCAGAAAAAACTAAAAATTCTTCTGCATTAAATGATAATGGGAAAATTACAAACAAAGGTGCTATCAAAAAGAAAAATACAAAAGTACAAATAGCGATATAAATATAATGCCAAATTCTATATCTTGTTTCTGTATAACTTGGTAATGCCATAATTATCCTAATTTAATATTATCAACTCCAACCAATTTATTATAAATCCAGTAAATAACTAAAACTCCACTAAGAAGCATTAACCCCATTGCAGATGCAAAGCTCCAATCTAAAGTTTGTTTCATATGAAATGCAATTTGATTACTAATTAAAGTTCCCGAAGCGCCACCAACTAGTGCTGGGGTAATGTAATAACCTATTGCTAAAATAAATACTAACAAACACCCTGCTCCAATTCCTGGAATGGTTAATGGAAAGTAAACTTTCCAAAAAGCAACGAAAGGTGTGCCTCCTAAAGATTTTCCTGCTCTCATTAAACTAGGAGAAATAGTTTTCATAACACTATAAAGTGGAAGAACCATAAAAGGTAACAATATTTGCGTCATAGCAACATAAGTTCCCACCTTATTATACATCATCTCTGGTCTGCTATCGTCTGCTACGAGCCCTATCATTACAAAGAAGTCATTAACGACTCCTTGCTGTTGTAGCAAAATCATCCAACTAGCAGTTCTTACCAATAGGGATGTCCAAAAAGGTAAAAGTACACATATCATTAAAAGATTTGAATATTTCATAGGCAAAGTTGCAAGCAAATGTGCTATTGGATAACCCATTAAAAAGCAAAATAGAGTAACAAAAAAAGCAATTTCAAGAGTTCTCAACCATAGAATTCTATGAATTCTTCTATCCTCTTCTACTTGTGTAATACTTCCATCTGCAGCATAGTACATGTCCATACCTTTTAAATACTTAGACATTGTATAGGGCGGGGCTGTTCTTTTAATCGCTTGCCAATACTCAACATTCCTCCAACGTTTATGAACTTTCATAATCTGTTCTTTAATGCTTGTGCTCTCATCAATTTTTTTTCTTTTCACTTGTCTGAAGAGTTTTTTGGTTATGGAGTTAAAACCATTTTTTTCTTTATTTAGTCTTTGACCAAGTTTTCCGTGTTCTTGTTTATCAACAAGAACTTTAAAATCATAATAAAAAGCTGTAAAAACTTCTTCTGGAGGTAATTCTTGTCCGTCCCATTTTTCCATTTCTTTAAAAGTTTTAGGAAGCATATTTGTTATCATTTTATCGTCTATACTTCTGCTAAACATCTCACCTATAGGAAAAACGTAAGTAATTATTAAAAATAAAAGTAATGGCGCTACAAGAAGAAAGGCTTTAATTTTATTTTTCTTCTCAGCTTTTTTTAGACTGACTTCTAATGGAATTCCGTCAGTTGTTAATATTTGTTTTGTTTCAGAGCTCATAAAAAAATAGGGCGGTTAGTTATAACCGCCCTAAATATATTATATAAATTCAGTGTTTAAAACTGAAATTATAGGCCTGCTTTCATTGCTTCCCACTTTTCACCAATCTCTGTTCCGTTATCTGCCCAGAAGAAAGGATCAACTAAGAAATAATTCTTAGTGTTTGCAGGAGCTGTTGGCATTTGAGGCATCATTTCTGTTTTACCATCTTTATACCATGGCTCACCAGCTTTGATTACATCAAGAGAAGATTTTCTCCATGGAGCATATGCAATGTACTTCGCACTACCAGCTAACATTTCAGTGTTAGTCATCATAGCTAAAGCTTTTTTAGCATTTGCTTCATCTGGACCACCTTTAACAAGTGCGAAATATTCATAGTCTAAACCTTGACCATCCCATACTTGTTTAATTGGAGCACCTTCACCTATTTCAGCGTTAAAGAATCTTCCGTTCCAACCTGTTGCCATTACAACTTCACCTGCAACTAATAATTCAGGCGGTTGAGCACCAGCAGACCAGAATACACATCCACCATTAGGGTCTGTGCAAAGTTTCTTAATTTTGTTCATTGCTCTATCAAGACCACCGGCGGCTTCAAGTTTTCTGTAAATTAATTCTCCACCTTTACCCATTTTTACACCGTCAGCAGCTAAAGCGATCTCCAAGTTAGTTAAAGCGCTTTTGTAGATTGCTCTTTTTCCAGGAAATCTTTTTGTGTTAAAGAAATCTTTAATTGTTTTAGGTTCTTTACCACCAAATGCTCTTGTATCAAAAGCATAGTTCCAAGAATATAAAATGTTACCTACAGCACATTCACTAGGCATTCCTGTGAAGAAGTCTTCACTAGCAGGAGTTCCATCTGGTGCAGCTGGGAAGTCTTTATCAAAATCAAATTTAACAAATAAACCTTCATCACATCCGTTAATCGTATCGAATGCAAATAAGTCTATAATATCCCAAGTTATAGCACCCGCTTCTTTTTGTGCTTTGATTTCTGATAAACCACCAGAATAGTCAACCCAATTGATCTCTATTCCTAGTGCTTTAGCAGTAGGATCACCATACCCAAGCTTTTGAGACTCTGTATAAGCTCCACCCCATGATGCTACAGTAACAGCAAAGGCTGAAGAAGTTAGAGATACAACAAAAGAAAGAGCTAGTAATAATTTACTTATTTTTCTCATTATTCCTCCGTTTAAACGTTAATATAAATTAATTTATATAAATAAAAGTACAACAAATAGGGGTAGCTAAGTCAACAGCTGATTTTGTCATTAAAATGTATATTAGATATATATTTTATAATGTAATTATTTAGGGTCTAATGCTCTAGCATCAGTGCTATTCCATCCAATATTAATATCTTGACTAACTTTTAATTCTAAATTGGATGTACTGTTAGGAACTTTAAGAATGAACTCTGAGCTACCTAATAGATTTAATCTAACTCTTGTATGATCGCCGTGATAGATTACTTCCTCAATCTTTCCAGTAAACATATTATCCATCTTGTCAGTTGGATTTATTAAAGCTCTTTCGGGTCTTAACGAGACTGTTGTCTTCTCACCTTTAGACTTAACAGAAATTGGATTGGCTAATATTTCTGAATTTGCTAATTTAACTTTACATTTATCTTGGTTGATATCCACAACTTCACCATTAAAGGTATTATTTTCACCAATAAACTCGGCTACAAAAGAATTAACTGGCTTTTCATAAAGTTCTGCTGGATCTGAAAGTTGTTGAACTTTTCCATCATTGAATACCGCAATTCTGTTTGACATAGTTAATGCCTCACTTTGATCGTGAGTAACATATACAACTGTTACACCAATACTTTCGTGGATATGTTTAATTTCATATTGCATACTCTCTCTCAAATTTTTATCTAATGCTCCCAGAGGTTCATCCATTAATACTACTGCTGGATCAAACACTAAAGCTCTAGCAACTGCCACACGTTGTTGTTGACCACCAGAAAGTTGTGCTGGCATCCTGGTTTCAAAACCATTTAGAGAAACCATTGATAAAGCCTTATCTACTTTTTTATCAATTTCATCTTTCTCTACTTTTCTAACTCTTAGAGGAAAAGCTAAATTTTCATAAACTGTCATGTGTGGAAACAAAGCATAGTTTTGAAAAACCATTCCAATTCCTCTTTTATGAGGAGGAATATTGGAAATTATATTTCCATCTAATAAAATTTCCCCATGTGTCGGTGTTTCAAATCCTGCTAACATCATTAAGCATGTTGTTTTACCTGAACCAGATGGACCAAGCATCGTTATGAATTCACCCTCTGCAATATCTAATTGAAGATCTTTAACGACAAGAACTTTGCCGTCATAACTTTTATCTACTTTATCGAATTTTACAAATTCTGGATTTTTAGACATAAAGGTGAATATAAAACATTTGTGTAAATATATTTCAATAGTTAATTAACTCTTTATATGAAGCTCTTTTGGAAAATTACAAAACAATTCTGATCCATTCTCTGTAACTCTAATAGCTTCTGAAGCTTCAACTCCCCAATCTCCAAACTGCATTACTGCAATCATATGAAAACAAACATTGGGCTCAAGAACCGTCATGTCTCCTTTATAGATATTAAGTGTGTGCTCACCCCAGTCAGGAGGATAGCCAATTCCAATCGAATAACCTGTTCTAGATTTTTTTTCTATTCCATATTTATCTAAAATTTTCCAAAAAGACTGAGCAACATCATCTGCAGTATTACCTGGTTTGATTGCACTAATTCCAGCATTTAATGCTTCAATTGTTTTGTTCATTGTATCAATTTTTAATTGATTGGGTTTTCCAAGCAAAACTGTTCTGGCCATTGGAGCATGATATCTCTTATAAACTCCAGATAATTCAATAATTGTTGCCTCACCTTCTACAAATTTGTCTTGGGTTGCTGTTAAATGGGAGGCTGAGGTCCCTTTTCCTGTTGGAAGTAAAGTTGCAATACTAGAATATTCTCCTCCAAATTCCTCTGTACCATAAAATAAAGTCTTTTGAATTTCCCCTACTGCATCACACTGTCTGACGCCTGGTTTAATTACCTCCATTGCAGTCTTCATTCCTTTTTCAGAAATTTTTGCTGCAGATTTCATAAAACCAATTTCAGCATCTGATTTAACTAATCTTGCCCAATTAACTAAACGGTCGCTATCTTTAATTTTTGCGTTAGGTAATCCTTGTTTTATTTTTTCATAACAGAATGCAGTAAAATAATGAGCATCCATTTCAACACCTATATTTAGTTTGTCCCACTTTCTCTCTTTAATTATTTCAACTAAATAATCATAAGGATGTTTCGGCCATTTATGAATGTAATTTTCATCGTAAACAATAACACTTTCGTTTTTTAAGTAAGTTGTAATATACGCACCACCAGCATCCTGTGCTCTTACAAAACATAAAGGCTCATCTGCATCTATATGAACAATAGCACATTGAGCATAATAAAAGGACCATGCATCATAACCTGTTAAATAATTCATATTATTAGTATCGTGTGAAATTAAAAGTTCGATGCCTTTTTTCTGCATCATTTTTTGAACTTTTTTTAATCTTTGTCTAAATTCTTCTTTACTAAATGACATTAATTTACGTGGAATAATTTTCCAAACCCTTCTACTGAATTATTCTTATTTATTTTTACAAGGGTATCCCAAATTAATGCCTGATTACTGGATAAAACTATAGTGTTTAATTTTTTTTCTAATTTATCAATAATTTCTAAAACTGGTAGAGCTGTGCATGAAACAAATAAAGCATCTGCTCCATTCAAGTCTATTTTTGATAATACTTCATACAAATAATCTTGATCGACTTTTCCAATGTCATAATCATCTTGAATATCAAAATATGAATTTGAAGTAACTTCAAAACCTTCGCTTTTAAAATAATCTAAAACATCATCATTTAATTTTTTGCTATATGGTGTAAAAATTGAAACTTTCTTAATATTTAATTTCTTTAACGCTTTAATGGCTGCAGTACTTGGTGTTGAAACTTCTGCCATAGGCTTTGCGACTTTGACTTTTTTTTCTATTGAGCCATGACCAGCTGCAATAGTCCCCGAAGTACATCCATAAACTACACAATCCAAATCTTGATCTGGCAGAATGTCTTTTGTAACCTCAGTGATTTTATTAGACATTTTAATGAGGTTTTCTTTCGTGAGAGGGTTGTAGCATTCAATACGATTAACAAAAAAATCTATTTTCCTATTTTTAATCACATTAATAAAATCTTTTTCAATCATAAAGTCACTTGCAAGCGCAATTAAACCAACTCTTGGATTGGCTTGGCCAATAAACTTTGGATCTATTTTTGTTGAATTCATATTTTAAAAAGTGAATATATCACAAGTTCTTTAATAATCATTAATATTAAAATAGGCATGAATATAAAAGATACTTTTGTAGCCTCCTTGGTGCCTATATTTTTAGGCTTCGGTTTTGTAATTGCAAAACCTGCTTTTGAATCTTTCCCACCTATACTTTTAATGGGCATAAGATTTACATTTGCTGCATCATTGTTAATTTGGTGGTTTCCAATACCAAAAGGATATTTAAAAAGAATATTTGCTGCATCATTAGTGGCTAACACTTTGCAATACAGTATTACTTATACTGGATTAGACCTGATTGATGCATCTGCTGCTGTTCTTTTAGTCCAAACAGAAGTTCCTTTTGGAGTTATTTTTGCCTACTTCATATTAAAAGAAAAACCAACTATCAGAGCTTTGATAGGGATAGCAATCGCCTTTGCAGGTGTTTATATTTTAACTGGATCTCCTAACTTAGATGGAAAATTTATTGGAATTGGACTTACGATTTTAGGCTCTGCCATATGGGCTCTTGGACAAGTTATGGTTAAACCTTTAAGTAAAGAAATAAATCCTTTAGCTTTAGTTGCATGGTTGGCATTATTCTCTGGACCAATTTTAGTAATGCTTTCATCAATAATAGATGGAAATACAATTAATTATTTAACAAATGCCAAAGTTGATCACTGGATCATTGCAATTTATATTGGTTTCATCATGCAACCAATTACTTATGGTTGTTTCTATTATGTTTTAAAAAATAACCCACTTTATAAAGTTCTTCCTATTGTTACTATGGGGATACCACCAACAGGATTGTTGGCTGCAATTTTTCTTTTAGGAGAAAAACCAACTCCAGAACTATTTATAGGTGGTGCAATAATTATAGTAGGGGTAATTTTGATTGTATTTACAAAAAATAAAAAAGAAGAGGAAATAAAATGAAAATAGGTTTTATTGGTTTAGGAAATGTAGGTGGTAAACTAGCTGGAAGCTTAATAAGAAATAATTTTGATGTTACTGTTAGAGAAATAGATGAAAGTTTAACAAATGAATTTAAAATGCTAGGTGCTAAAGTTGCAAAGTCTCCTAAAGAATTGGCAGAACAAACTGATCTAATTATTACTTCGCTTCCTTCACCTGAAGTTTCTGCGGAGGTTATGGAAAGTGAAGATGGAATTCTAAATGGTTTATCAGAAAATAAAATTTGGTTAGAAATGAGCACAACAGATGAGGATGAGGTTAAAAGACTTGGAAATAAAGTAATATCAAAAAAAGCTATCCCACTAGATGGACCTGTTAGTGGAGGATGTCATAGAGCGGCCACAGGTAATATTGCAATATTTGTAGGTGGAGACAGAAAAGCTTTCGAAAAAATTTTACCAGCCTTAACTGTAATGGGTAGAAAAATATTACATACTGGTGAATTAGGTAGTGCATCAGTTCTTAAAGTCATAACAAATTATTTAGCATCAGTTCATTTGGTAGCATTAGGTGAGGCATGGACTGTTGCAAAAAAATCAAATTTAGATCTAAATAAAACATTTAAGGGTATTGCAGTTTCATCTGGAAACTCATTTGTTCATGAAACAGAAAGCCAGGTTATTTTAAATGGTTCTTATAATATTAATTTCACAATGGATCTTGTTCTAAAAGATACTGGGTTATTCGATAATCTAGCAAAGAAATTAAATGCTCCTTTAGAAATTTCTCCAAAAATAGTTGAGATATTTAAAGATGGACAAAAAAAATATGGTTCAAGAGCATGGTCATCAATGATTGTAAAAAGAATGGAAGATTTAAATAAAATTGATTTTAGAGCCAAAGGTTTTCCTGATGAGCTTGTGGATAATGAACCAGAAGAAAAAGGCTATGAAATTTAATTAATATGTTAAGATTAAAAAATGTTAGATAAAAGAAAATTTTATATAAACGGTAAATGGGTTGACCCAGTCGAAAAAAACGATTTTGATGTAATCAATCCTTGTAACGAAGATCCTTTTGCAATTATTTCGTTAGGATCAAAAAAAGATACTGATAATGCAGTTAAAGCTGCAAAAACTGCATTTGAAACCTGGAAAGAAACTAGCAAAGAAGAAAGATTGGATTTGCTGGAAAAATTATTAGTAGTTTATAAAAAAAGATTTGGAGAAATGGCAGAAGCTATTTCGCTAGAAATGGGAGCTCCAATAGATTGGGCTACTGATGTTCAAACTGGATCAGGACAAGCACATTTAGAAGATTTTATTTTAAGATTAAAAGAGTTTAATTTTGATGAACACTTTGATCAAAAATCAAACAACCATATTTGTTATGAACCAATTGGAGTATGTGGATTAATTACTCCATGGAATTGGCCTATAAACCAAATAGCTCTTAAGGTCGTACCTGCATTTGCAACTGGGTGTACGATGATACTTAAACCATCTGAAATAGCTCCTATCTCTGGGATGTTGTTTGCTGAAATGATTGATGAAGTTGGATTTCCTGATGGTGTGTTTAATTTAGTAAATGGTGATGGCGCAGGTGTTGGAACACAAATATCAAGTCATCCTGATATTGATATGGTTTCTTTTACAGGATCAACTCGTGCTGGAAGACTTATTTCAAAAAATGCAGCAGAAACAATTAAAAGAGTTTGTTTAGAACTTGGAGGCAAAGGTGGAAACATAGTTTTCGCAGATAGTTACAAAAATGCTGTTCGAGATGGCATAAGAAATGTTATGAGTAATTCTGGTCAATCTTGTGATGCACCAACAAGAATGTTAGTTGAAAAATCTATTTACAAAAGAGCAGTTGATGAAGCAGTTGATGAAGCAAATAAAATTAATGTAGATCAAGCCTCAAAGAAAGGGGATCACATAGGACCTGTAATATCTAAAACTCAATATGATAAGATCATCAATTTAATTGAAAGTGGAATATCTGAAGGTGCAACGTTAGCAGCCGGTGGTCCAGAGTTGCCTAATGGATTAAACAAAGGTTACTTTATAAAACCAACAATTTTTACAAATGTTACAAACGACATGAGGATAGCAAAAGAAGAAATCTTTGGTCCTGTCCTTTCTATTATTCCGTTTGAAACTGAAGACGAAGCGGTGAACATTGTGAACGATACTTCATATGGTTTGGGAAATTATTTACAAACAGAAGATAGAGAAAAAGCACATAGAGTTGCAAAAAAATTAAGATCTGGTTGTGTTTATATTAATGGTAATGCAGCTGATGCTGGAACCCCTTTTGGAGGGTACAGACAATCAGGAAATGGTAGAGAGGGCGGTGTTTGGGGTCTTGATGAGTATCTAGAAGTTAAAACTGTTACCGGATGGAAATAAAAGTTTATGCATTTAATCCATCGTGGGATAGTAAACAAAAAATATAAAGAAAACCTTTTAAATTCATTTAAACAATCATTTAAAAAAGGATTTGGAATAGAAACAGATATACACGCAACTAAAGACAATAAATTTGTCTGTTATCACGACTTTACTTTAACAAGAATTTTCAAAAAAAAACAAAGTGTTAAAAACTTAAATTATCAAAAGTTAAAAGAAATAAGTCTGAAACAAAATAAACCAATTCCCCTACTCCAAGATTTATTAAAGATATCAAAAAATAAATTCTATTTATTTATTGAAATTAAGCCCAAATTCACAACAAAATTGCTTAAAAAACTAATTAATGAAACATCTAAATATTCAAAATGTGTATTTATTTCGTTTAATCATCAAAATATTTTTAATCTTTTAAAACTAAATAAGAAAACAAAAGTGGGTTTATCTTTTTCACCACCAACCACTGTGAAATCAATAGTAAAAAAATCAATAATTAAAAATATAGATTGCTTAATTCTTGATAAATCATACATCAAAAACAAAAAAATTCAGAAACTAAAGATTAAAAAATATTTTTATACAATTAAAAATAATTCTGAATTCAAAAAATATAAAAAAAATAATCTTATATTCGAAAACTTATAATTGTTGCTTAAGATAATTTAATCTTCCAATTATCTCGTCTCTATCCATATAATACCCTTGAAGGTGCCTATGTCCTGAGTTTGGATCAAATTCCGTTCTGCCGTGCAGCAGTCTTCTATTATTAAATGAAAAAATATCACCTGGTTCTAATCTAAAATTAATTTGAAATTTACTGTCATGTAATAGATTACCAAATCGATGATGTGCTTTATAAACTGAGTCCATTACATCCGGATGACAATCAAGTGCATCTAAAGTTGCTATACTGTAACGAATATCATTATAATCTCCATCTTTTGTAAGTGAGATTGCTGTTCCATGAACACTTCTAATTGCTTCTTGGGTGTAATCTTTATCTCTAAATTTCAGTGGAGTATTAACTAAAATATCAAAAGTCTCTTTTTCATTTTTTCTTAAAAAGTCTGCCACCGCAAAAGCATCAACTGCTGAAGAGTCTCCTCCTTTTGCAGAATTTACCAAACAATGTAAAAATTGATATCCTGGAGGATTTTCAAACCAAGGTAAATCCATATGATTTCTCAATGCATGAGCAGTGTATGCCGAATTATTTGGTTTTGGAATGTTAATTACTTCAAAAGGTGTTTTAAAAAATGTTTCACGAGTATGACTTATTCGGTTTAATACATTTAATCCTGAATTTTTTTCAACTGGTGCATTCTTGACAATTGCTATACCGGTGTGATGCAAAAGTTCCAACCATTTAATTAATCCGTCATCAGAACTTATAATTTCGTCATGATCAATTTGAATAGATTCTAAATTTTTTTCAAGTGAACTGTCCCAAAGTTTATAGGGAGAAATATACTTTTGTTTATGTTTTAAAGTATAACAATTTTCTCTCAGCCATTTAGGGTCATAATAACTTGTATGATCACCTTCACTCCATTCAATCTCTAATTTTCCGTCTGCACTTAGAGAATATTTTTTTGGATTAATATTTTGTGATACATTCAAGATATTAAACATTCGATGTCTTGAGTCTTTATCATGAGCTGTTGGACAATTATCTCTTAACCAAAGATAATTGAATTTGCTCTCTTCGCCATCACTCCAAATAACTTTTAGATAAGTAGAATTTTTTTCAAGTTTAGAAATTGCACTCACTCTTAATCTTTATATAAATGGGTATCCAAATCAACTCAATTATGGGTTGTATTATAGATTCAAGACTTGTTTTTTATCTTTATTCATTATTAACTCTTCGAATTAAAACTTAACCTTAAGGAGATAATTTAATGAAGTTTTTAAAAAGATTAACTATCTCGATTTTCCTTCTATCATCTTTAGTTGTTAGTAATGCTAATGCAGGTGACTGTAAGGCTAGATTGGGAGATTTCGACTGGAGTAGTGCAAACATTCATACTGCAATTACACAGTTTATTCTTGAAAAAGGATATGGTTGTGAGGTTTCAGTAACTAAAGGAAGTACTACACCTATCATGGCTGCACACTACGATAAGCAATTAGATGTCATTACTGAAGTTTGGTACGACAATATTATCGCAAACTACGAGCCACATGAACAAGCTGGAACAATTCAAAATATTGGAGTGAACACGCCAGACTCACAACAAGCGTTTTATGTTGATAAGGCAACAGCTGATAAATACAACTTAAAATCTGTAGAAGATATGAAAGATCCAAAAATAGCTGCGCTATTTAAAGATCCTGAAGATCCTTCTAAAGGTAGAATGACTAGCTGTATCTCTGGTTGGACTTGTTACACAGTTAATATGGTTAAACAAATAGAGTATGGTTTAGACAAATACTATACTAACTTTGACCCAGGTTCTGGTGGTGCATTAGATGCTGCTATTGCAGGTGCTTTCGCTAAGAAAAAACCTATCTTTACTTACTACTGGGCACCAACTGGTTTAATGGGAAAAGTTGATCTTGTTAGACTAAGTGAACCTGCTTTTGATTCTGATTGCTGGAATAAAATGTCTGCAGTTGTAGAAGATATTAAAGCAAACGGTCCTGATGCTTATAAAAAAAGCTGTGCTTGTGAATATAGAGATATGGCTTTAACAAAATCTGTTTTAACTGATTGGGCAAAAGCTCACCCAGCTGAAACTGAGTTTTTAAAGAAATACACTATTCCAACAGCTACTGTTAACAAAATGTTAGCATTCTACGAAGATGAGTCGGATGGTGACATGGAATTAACTGCTAAGGAGTTTTTAAAAACAGAATCAATGTGGAAAAGCTGGGTTCCAGCTGATGTAGCTTCTAAAGTTACTGCTGCGTTGTAATCTATAATTAAATTTTGAAAGAGCCCTTTTTCGAGGGCTCTTTTATTATTAAGATTAAAAATTCATCTAATGGATATAAAAAAAAATAAAAAACTATTTTTTAATATAGGTCTTTTAGTCTTTTTTGTTTGGCTACTAATAATTAGTTATAGCTCTTCGAAAAGAAAGCCTGACAATGTAGGTGAATTACTAAACGATTTTTCTTGGCTACAAAAATGGCCTAAATGGTTAGACCTTCCATTAATGAAGTGGATTAATGTTGGTTTTAAAAAATTAAATGAAACTTATGGTTTTATTTTTGAAGCAATAAATAATTTTTTACTAGCTATGCTGATGGCTTTAAAAAATTTTTTAATATTAGCTCCATGGCCAGCTGTGGTATTAGGAGTTACAGTTATAGCATATTTTGCAAGTGGAAGAAAAATAAGAACAACTGTATTTGTTGGTTTTTGCACTTTCTTCATTGGCTTCTTACATCCAATATTTTGGCAAAAAGCAATTGAAACCACAGCCATCATGCTAATAAGTATTTTTCTTTGTTTGGTATTTGGAATGCCTGTGGGAATTTTAATGTCTAGAGCTGAAAGGATAAGAAACAAAATACTCCCAGTTCTTGACTTAATGCAAACTATTCCAGCATTTGTATATTTAATTCCTGGAATAATGCTTTTTGGATTAGGTGCTGTTCCAGCAATTATTGCTACATTTATTTATGCGGTACCTCCTTTGGTCAGACTAACTGATCTAGGAATAAGACTTGTAGATAAAGAGGTAATTGAAGCAGCAGACGCTTTTGGTGCAAGTAAAAAACAAAAATTATGGGGTGTGCAAATGCCCTTAGCGTTACCCAATATTATGCAAGGTATAAACCAATGTACAATGATGGCTTTATCTATGGTGGTTATTGCATCAATGATTGGAACAAGAGGTTTAGGTGATGAAGTTCTGCTAGGTTTACAGCAGCTAAATGTTGGTAGAGCTGCAGAAGCAGGAATTGCGATAGTGCTTTTGGCTATTGTACTTGATAGAATAACTCAATCTTACGGAGAAACTTTACAAGAAAGACGAGCTCCAGAAAAAAAGAAAGGTAAATAATGTCTAAAATAGAGATTAAAAATGTTTACAAAATTTTTGGAAATAATCCTCAATCTGTAATGCCGATGGTAAGAGATGGTGCAAACAAAGAAGAGGTTTTGGAACAAACTGGACACACGGTTGGACTTGATAATGTTTCATTGAATATTGAAGAAGGCGAAACGTTTGTATGTATGGGTCTTTCAGGATCAGGAAAATCTACACTGATTAGACATCTCAACAGGTTGATTGATCCAACTGATGGGGAAATTTTAGTTGAAGGAACAAATGTAATGTCATTCAATAAAGAACAGCTTATTGATTTTAGAAGACATAAAATGAGCATGGTGTTTCAAAGATTTGGTTTATTTCCTCACAAAACTGTTTTGCAAAACGTTGGTTATGGTTTGGAAATGCAGGGCAAGCCCGAAGATGAAAGAGACAGAACTGCTATGGAAAAGATTGAAGCTGTTGGCTTAACTGGTTTTGAAAATCAATTTCCTAATCAATTATCAGGTGGTATGCAACAAAGGGTTGGTTTAGCAAGAGCACTTGCAACCGATAGCGACATCATGTTAATGGATGAAGCGTTTAGTGCATTAGATCCTTTAATTAGAAGTGATATGCAAAAACAATTACTTGATCTTCAATCAGAATTGAAAAAAACCATCGTATTTATTACTCATGATTTAGATGAATCATTAAGACTTGGGGATCATATTGGAATATTAAATGCTGGTAAATTAGTTCAAGTAGGAACGCCGGTAGACATTATAATGAATCCAGCAGATGATTATGTGAAAGCATTCGTTAAAGATGTAAATAGAGCAAAAGTAATTAAAGCTAAAGTAGTTATGAAAAAAACTGAAGAAGCAAATGATATTGATAAATCTAATTTAATTAAAGTTAATGAAGATCAATTTATAGAAGAATTTTTGCCTCAAATTGTTTGTTCAAATTCAAACTGTGAGGTTGTTGATAAAAGTGGAAATGTAAAAGGTTATATATCAAATAAAGAACTTCAGACATCATTAACAAAATCTTAATTAATGGTTAACCAATCATTAAAGAATAAAAAAATAATAATTTCTGCAGGTGCATCTGGGATAGGTTTAGCTACGGCTAAAGTATGTCTTGCGCGTGGAGCATATGTTTATCTTTGTGATATTGACGCTAAATCTATAAACAAACTTAATAAACATCCTTTAAAAAATAAAAGATTGTTTTCATATGCATGTGATGCCTCAGATGAAAATCAAGTTTCAGATTTATTTAAGAAAATAAATAAGAAAACAAAAAAAATCGATGCTTTAATAAATAATGTTGGAATTGCTGGACCAACCGGGTCATTAGAGAAACTTAAATCTGAAGATTGGGAAAGAACCATTCAAGTAGATGTTAATAGTCATTTTTATTTTACTAAAAAAGCTATTCCTTTAATTAAAAAATCTAGAAATGGATCAATAATAAATATTTCATCAACTGCTGGCATATTAGGTTTTCCTTTAAGATCCCCTTATGCGGCAAGCAAATGGGCAATCATTGGAGTTACCAAAACATTGGCAATGGAACTAGGTAAATTCAATATAAGAGTTAATGCAGTATGTCCTGGTTCAATAAAAGGCGAAAGAATGAAAAGAGTAATAAGAGATAAAGCAAAGTTTACAAAAGTTTCTTCAAAAAAAGTTGAAAAAGAATTTATTTCAATGAGTTCTATGAAAAAGTGGATCCTAGAGGAAGATATAGGAAAAATGTGTGCTTTTTTAATATCCGATGACTCAAGTAAAGTTTCAGGGCAGGTAATTTCTGTAGATGGACATACAGAAAGAAACGACTAATTCGAAAACCTTTTATACTTTGGGAGTTTATCAGTAATTTTATAAAAATCTGATTTAGTACCAACAAATATATTTCTCATCGTCTTAAGACCTGTTTTTCCATTAAACATACCCGCAGCTATTGATACATTGTCTGTGTTTTTAAATTTAAAAAAAATACTAGCCCCACATTTATTGCAAAATCCTCTTTTTGCACTACTGGATGATTTAAACCATTTGAGAGTTTTTTTATTTATAAATTTAATATCTTTATCTTTAACATTAGAATAAGCACCATAAATACCATGGGTTTTTCTACATTGAATACAATGACAATTTGAAACATTTCTATGTTCACCACTAGTTTTAAACTTTACTCCTTTACATAAACAACTAGCTGTTAAAGTTTTTTTCATTATCTTCTAATTTTATTTTCGTATTTTTTTCTTAATTTTTGAAGATCAACTAAATACTGATCTCTTATATTTGATATCATTGCAACCGATTTACCTTTGGCTTGTTTTGCTGTTCCAGAAATAAGTCTTGATGATAATTTATTTGATAATTTTGGTGCTTTTAACTTTGTCCAAGGTAACTTTAAAGCAGGTCCAAATTGCTCTAACATATGTTTCATTCCTGCTTTTCCACCTGCAAGGTGAAAAGTTAAAAATGTACCCATTAACGACCATCTTAATCCTGGACCATCTTCAATTGCCCTATCTAATTCCTCCGTAGTTGCATACCCCTCATTAATTATATGTAAACCTTCTCTCCATAATGCTTCTTGCAATCTATCTGATAAATAACCAGGTAATTCATTTTTTACCATAATTGGATTCATAGAAATCGATTCATAAAATTTTTTAGCTAAATTTAAATTTTTTCTTAAAGTTCTCTTACCTGGAACAATTTCTACAGCAGGCAATAAATAAACAGGATTAAACGGGTGTCCAATTATACCTCGCTCTGGATTTTTGCATTTTGAATAAATTCTTGTTGGGAGCAAACCTGAAGAACTTGAAGAAATTATAGAATTTGGTTTTGCATGCTTTCCAATTTTATTCATCAGTTTAGTTTTTAAAGAATAGTTTTCAGTTGCACATTCCTGAATAAAGTCTGCTTCTTTTAACGCCTGTTCTATTGAAGTAAAAAAATGAAAATTTTTAAGATTTAGTTTTTTTTTGTTAAAAAGTTTTTTTACAAATGGCCATGTTCTTTTTATTTCGGATATTAAATTTTTTTTTAACTTGATATCCTTATCAAATGCATAAACAATTTTGTTATGAGCTAAACAACGTATTATCCACCCTGCTCCAATTACACCTGTTCCAATTACAGCAACTTTTTTAATATTTTGCATTACTTGTGTTTAACAAGTTTTAACTTCTCTCTTGTTTCTGCAGGTGTCATTGTTGTTGCACCTAGATCTTCAACAATTCTAAGTGCTTTTTCAACTAGCTGAGCATTTGTTGCTAGTTTGCCTTTAGATAAATACAAATTATCTTCTAAACCCACTCTTGGATTACCACCCATAATTACTGTTTGTGCTACGAATGGCATCTCATTTTTCGAAATTGCAAAGCCTGACCACACACCTTCTTTTGGCATAATATCTTTCATTGCTTGCATTGCTAATGGAGTAGCTGGCGCTCCCCATGGAATTCCTAAACACATTTGAAACATTGGAGGATCATCTAACAATCCTTCTTTATACAGTTGTGCTCCAAACCACATATTTCCTAAATCAAATGCTTCTATTTCTGGTTTTACTTTAATTTCTTTTAATCGTTTTGCAGCTTTTCTTAAATCGTTTGGAGTATTAACCGTTATAACTGAACTATCACCAAAATTTAAAGTTCCACAATCTAGTGTACAAATTTCAGGTAAAAATTGTTCAGCATTAGCAATTCTTTCCATAACATTTGCCATATCAGTCATTGGTCCAAACTCTAACGGGTCTTTGCCTTGACCAATGTCTAAATCCCCACCCATTCCAGTTGTTAAATTCAAAATAACATCCGTATCACTTGAACGAACTCTATCTACAACTTCTTTATATAATTCTAACCTCCTGCTTGGTCTTCCATCTTCTTCTCTTACGTGAATATGTGCTATTGCAGCTCCTGCCTTCGCAGCTTCAATTGCCGCTGTTGCAATTTGTTCTGGTGTTTTTGGTAAATCTGGATGCTTACTTGCTGTGTCTCCTGACCCAGTTACAGCACACGATATGAATACCTTGTTGTTCATTTTAAGTAAGATTTATACTATTATAAAAAGGACGAGGGAATAAAAAAATGTCATTTCACATAACAGATCAAACAATCAAAAAAGAATGGACCGATTACAATAATCACATGAACATGGCTTACTATGTCCTGGTTTTTGATCAGACTTGGGAGATAATTCTTGAAAAATTTAAGATGGGTGAAAAATCTGCAAAGGATACTCAACGAAGTACTATGGTTGTTGAAACCCGAACTACTTATGATGGAGAAGTTAAAGAAGGAGATCAGGTTGAAATTGTTTTAAGCTTTTTTGATCATGATAAAAAGAGACTACATTTCAAAATGGAAATGATTGAAAAATCATCAAAAAAATTATCTGCAACTATCGAAATGTTAGCTCTCTATATTGATCTTAGCAAAAGAAAAGTTACAGAATTTGAAGAAGAAAAAATTAAAATTATGGACGACTTTATAAATGAAAATAAAAATGAATTTAATTCTGATAATTTAACAATTATAGGAAAACTTAAAAAATGATTGATGTAAAATTATTATCAGGGGCATTAGGTGCAGAAATAAATGGAATTAATTTAACTGATGTTTCAGATGAAAATTTTAAAAAAATAAATGATCTATTGTTAGAACACAAAGTTATTTTTTTTAGAGATCAACCTTTAACCACAGAACAGCATATTGCATTAGCTGCAAAGTTTGGCCCATTAGAAACACATGCATATGTTAAAGGCCGAAGTGAATTTCCTGAAATTGTAAGAATAATTAAAAAACCTGATGAAAAAACACAATGGGGCGAAGGTTGGCATTCAGATGTTAGTTACAATAAAAAGCCAACAAAGGCAGTTGTTTTAAAATCAATTAAAATTCCTCCAGTTGGAGGGGATACTGTTTTTTCAAATATGGAACTTGCATGGGAAACATTAGATGATGAGATGAAAAATAAGATTAAAGATAAAAAAGCTGTTCATTCATCAAGAGGTGGAGGGTTTTTCCTAGATAAATATAAAGCGATGGAGAGCAATGGAAATATGGATGAATACTCAAATACTCATCCAATTTTAAGAACTCATCCCGAAACAGGTAAAAAAATTCTTTTTGTAAACTGGACCTATACAAAAGAAATAGTTGGAATGGATAAAAAAGAAAGTGATGAGATATTAAATTATTTATTCGAACATCAAGCAAGATTAGATCTTACTTGTAGATTTAAATGGACAGAAAATGCAATTGCAATCTGGGATAATAGAAGTGTTCAACACTATGCGATCGCTGATTTTTATCCAAATAAAGGACTTGGTTTTGAAAGAATAATGGATCGTATTGCTATTGAAGGGGATCATCCACAATAATAAATGAAAATAATTTATAAAATCATTTCAAATTTTATAAATAACAAATCTTTGTACATTGGTGAAAAAGTAACAATGTCGGAACATATGATTCAATCTGCTATGCTCGCTGAGAAAGCAAAGTGTAACGATGATTTAATTTGTGCATGTTTACTGCATGATTATGGTCATTTTCTTTTAGAAGATCCTGATGAATTGGTTAAAAATAAATTAGACGGAGAACATGAAAATATTGGATATCAGTATCTAAAAAAATTTTTTGGACAAAAAATTGTTGAGCCAATTAAATATCATGTTTTAGCTAAACGTTATTTAGCGAGAGACAAAAAATATTTTGATTTTTTATCAGATGCGTCAAAAATTAGCCTTAAGTTACAAGGAGGAGTTTTAAATGCTAAAGAGAGTAAAGAATTTGAAAATAAATCTTACTTTAAGCCATCAATTCTTCTTCGAAAATTTGATGAAGCTGCTAAAAGAACTGACATTAAAATGAAATCTATTCATGACTATGAAAAGTTGTTAAGTTCCAAACTTATATGAATTTCGATTATTTAATAATTGGTGCTGGAAGTGCAGGCTGTGTACTTGCAAATCGATTAACAGAAAACAATCAAAACAATGTAGCGATATTTGAAGCTGGGAAACCCAGCGATATTTGGAAAGTCAACATGCCGCTCGCGATTTTATATACGATGCATGATCCAAAATATAACTACAAATATTATTCAGAACCAGAACCTCACCTTCATAACAGAAGATTATTTTGTCCAAGGGGGAAAATGATTGGTGGATGTTCTGCTCATAATGGAATGGTATTTGTAAGAGGAAACCCAAATGATTATCAAAGATGGGCATCTTTTGGATTGGACGATTGGTCTTATGAAAAAGTCCTTCCCTATTTCAAAAAAATTGAAACCTGGTCTGAGGGAGAAAATGAATATCGAGGTGGTAATGGAATATTACCAGTAAACCAATCTAAAAATAAAAACCCTTTATTTAAAGCGTTTGTCGATTCAGCTGGTGAGGCTGGTTACAAAATAAATAATGACATGAATGGTAAAGAACAAGAAGGTTTTGGAATGTACGATGTTACTATTCATAAGGGAGAAAGAGCAAGTGTGTCTAAGTATTATTTAAATCCTGCTAAAAAAAGAAAAAATCTTAAAGTATTTACAGAAGCTTTTGTTGAAAGAATTATTTTTGATGGAAAAAAAGCAATTGGAATTGAGGTAAAAATCAAAAATAAAATCGAAAAGATTTATGCTAATAAAGAAGTGATTTTAAGTGGAGGTGCAATTAATTCACCACAATTACTAATGCTTTCTGGAATTGGCCCAAGCCAACACTTAAAAGACAAAGGAATTGATGTTGTTCATAACTTAGAGGGTGTTGGAAAAAACTTACAAGATCATTTAGAAACCTACGTGCAACAGGAATGTAAAACCAAAGATACTTTATATTCATACGTTAATAAACTTAATATGATGAGGATTGGTATTCAGTGGTTTTTAAATAGAAGTGGTCCCTGCTCTACTTCTTTCTTAGAAGCTGGAGGTTTTTGTAAATCATCTCCAGAAAGAGAATATCCAAATATTCAATTTCATTTTTTTCCTGCTTTTGTAATTGATCACGGATTAGTTGATCCAGACAGGCATGGTTACCAATTACATGCTAGCCCAAACCATCCAAAAAGCAGAGGTCATATAACTTTAAACAGTTCAGACCCTTATGATTATCCAAAAATTCAATTTAATTATTTAGAACATGAAGATGATTTAAAACAAACCATAGAATGTATACATGTTGCTAGAAAAATTTTAGGCCAAGATTCTTTGAAGCCTTTTGCAGGAAAAGAAATTGGACCAGGAGAACATGCCCAAACTAATGATGTATTCGAGGAATACATCAGATCTAAAGCTGAGACTGCTTACCACCCATCTTGTACTTTAAAAATGGGTGTGGATAATATGGCTGTTGTAGATCAAAAACTAAAAGTTCATGGAGTTGAAAATCTAAGAGTAGTTGATGCGTCTGTAATGCCTGAAATTACAAGTGGAAACCTAAATGCTCCAACATTAATGATTGCTGAAAGAGCATCCGAATTTATTTTAAATTAAAATTACTTGTTACGATAAACTGAAATTAAACAAATAATTTCAAACATTATAGAAGCTGCTACCATCGCTGTAATTTGATTTGGACTATCTTTTGTTGGCATTAAACAAGCAACATCTCCACCAATTACATTTTTTCCTTTTAAACATTGAATAAGTTTTCTTGCCTCATCCATATTAAATCCTTTATATGCAGGTTCTATATTTGCTACTCCTGGAGCTA
>CACJIB010000003.1 GCA_902593405.1 uncultured Pelagibacteraceae bacterium
AAAATATGTGCAATTCCTCTAGGTGGATATGTAAAATTTTTTGGAGATAGGAATGTTTATTCACAAGCTGATCATCAAGAAATATTAGAAAAATATAATGAAGAGGAACGGGAAAAATTATTTATTTTAAAACCTTTATACCAGAGAGTTTTAATTGTATTTGGCGGACCTTTAGCTAATTTTTTATTAGCTTTAGTAATTTTTTTTTCAATCTATACCTTTATAGGTAAAGATTTTACTCCTGCAGTCATTAATGAAGTTCAGAAAGATAGTCCCGCAATGGTAGGAGGGCTAAAAGCTGAAGATATAATTTTAGAAATAGATGGTAATGAAGTTAAAAGTATTATGGAAGTTTCTAAGTTTATCACCATGTCTACTGGTGATTTTATAGACTTTAAAGTTAAGCGTTCTTATGATGAATTAATACTAAAAGTAAAACCCAATATTGTTGAAGGTGATGATGGGTTAGGGAATAAAATAAATAAAAGAATGGTAGGTATTAAACTTGGTGCCTATAATAATAAAGTTAACCATGTTAAATTAGGACCTGCTCAGGCTTTATATCATGCCGGTTATGAGGTTTATTTTGTAAGCGTTTCCTCATTAAAATACATCGGAGGAATGATTTTAGGTAAAGCAGATACTTCTCAATTGGGAGGTCCAATTAGAATTGCTAAAATTTCTGGACAAGTTGCAACCTTTGGAGTGTTGGCATTCATTAGTATGATGGCCTATATTTCAATAAGTTTAGGACTGATTAATTTATTTCCAATACCAATGTTAGATGGAGGACATTTAATGTTTTATGCATTTGAGAAAGTTTTAGGCCGACCTTTATCTCAAAAAACTCAAGAAGGTTTTTTTCGAATCGGATTGTTTTTGTTGCTATCACTGATGTTTTTCACCACATTTAATGATCTAAAAGACCTAGGTTTATTTAGATAATTCACATTCTTAAACTTTTAAAAAAGTCAATAAATTCAACGATAATTTAAGTTTTTACAAGATATTGTATGTGTAAAAAAACTAAACACTAAAAAAAAGCTTGATTTATCAACGTTTATGGCAAGTATAAATATTAACCAACAAAACCGGAGCTAAAATGAACAAAAAACAACTAATTGCTAAGCTTTCTGGCTCATTAAATTTGAGCAAAGCAGATGCTGAGCGAACTTTTGATACAATTACCAACACTATTTTAGATGCTCTAAAAGGTGATGATTCAGTAAAAATTGCTGGATTTGGTACGTACAAAGTTGCTAAGAGAAAAGCAAGAGTTGGAAGAAACCCAAGAACGGGTGAGCAGATTCAAATTGCTGCTTCTCAAAAGGTAAAATTCTTACCAGCTAAAGCTTTAAAAGAAGTATTCAATAGATAATATTTTTTTTTAACAGCCCTAACGTTTTAAAATACGTTCAGGGCTGTTACTATATGCAAAAACTGCATAGCCAATTTTCCTAATCAGCGTTAGTTTTAAAAATTAATAAAACTATAAGACATCACTTAAACAAGTGGAGGTCTAATGACTAAAATAATAAAAAAAATATCAGCACCGCTTCTTAGTTTAATATTTTTATTAAACATGAGTAGTGCAGGTATGGCAGAGACAACTGTCTCTGGAGAAGTTCAAGCGATATTTAACTCGCTTCTATTTTTAATTTGTGGTTTCCTTGTCATGTTTATGGCAGCAGGTTTTGCAATGTTAGAATCTGGAATGGTAACTTCAAAAAGTGTTTCAGTAATTTGTGCTAAAAATATAGGTCTATATTCAATCGCCGGAATTATGTTTTGGCTTTTTGGTTATAATTTAGCTTATGGAATTCCTGAAGGAGGATACATTGGAACATTTACACCTTGGTCAGATGCAAGTGCAGTTGATACAGGTTATGCAGATGGATCAGACTGGTTCTTCCAAATGGTATTCTGTGCAACAACAGTTTCAATTTGTTCAGGTGCTATGGCTGAAAGAATTAAGCTATGGCCGTTTTTCTTATTTGCAGCTATTTTAGCTGGAGTAATTTATCCAATCGTTATGGGTTGGCAATGGGGTGGAGGCTGGTTAGCAGAACTAGGCTTCTCTGATTTTGCTGGTTCAACATTAGTACACTCAACAGGTGGTGCAGCTGCTTTAGCAGGTATCATGTTGTTAGGTGCTAGATATGGAAGATTTGATAGCAAAGGTGAGGCGAAAGCAATTAAACCTTTTGCTGCTTCTTCAATTCCATTAGTAACTGTTGGTGTATTTATATTATGGTTAGGTTGGTTTGGATTCAATGGTGGATCTCAACTAGCTATTGGAACATTTGATGATGCAGTTGCTGTATCAAGTATATTTATCAATACTAATCTTGCTGCTTGTGGTGGTGTTATGGCTGCTGCAATAATCACAAGATTAATGTTTGGTAAAACAGATGTAATTCAAATGTTAAACGGAGCAATTGGTGGTCTTGTAGCTGTTACAGCTGAACCATTAGCGCCATCACCTTTAGCAGCAATTTTCATTGGAGCTGTAGGTGGATTGATCGTAGTATTTGGAACTAAATTATTATTCAGTTTCAAACTTGACGATGTTGTAGGTGCAATTCCAGCTCACATGTTTGCTGGAATTTGGGGAACACTAGCAGTGCCATTAACAAACGCTGATGCATCGTTTAGTGCACAATTAATCGGTGTACTTTCAATTAACATTTTTGTGTTTGCTGTGTCCTATATAATCTGGTCAATAATGAAAGCTACGTTTGGAATTAGATTAAGTAAAGAAGCTGAAACCAAAGGTACTGACGTTACAGAAACAGGAGTAATAGCATACGCAATACGTGACTAATTGCATGCAATGCAATATAGAGGCTCTTCGATCTCCATGTCGTTATCTCATTGAAGGGCCTCTGTAAAAAAGAATTAACTAAATCTCTCTCTCTAGTTAGTTAAGTAAAGGCCTCAGAAATGGGGCCTTTTTATTTTATACATGCTTAAATAGCATAACTATCTTGTCCTATAAGCAATTCTTTATTTGAAAAATTTTTATAAAAGATCTTCATAACAAGGAGAGATAATGACTCATATTTCAAAGATGTTTATCATAGGTTTAATATCATTATTAAGCTTTTCTAACTTTGCTTCAGCAGAAACAACAATGTCAGCTGAAGGACAATATATTTTTAATTCACTTGGATTTTATCTAGGTGGTGTATTAGTTGCTTTTATGGCTGCAGGTTTCTGTATGCTTGAAAGTGGACTGGTAACTACAAAAAGTGTGTCAACAATTGCAGCCAAAAATATTGGTAAATTTGCAATTTGTTCATTAATATTTTTTCTATGTGGCTATAATTTAGCTTACGGTATTCCTGAAGGTGGCTTTATTGGATCTTTCTCTATGTGGAGTGATTCTTCTGAACTAGCTACTGGTTACTCGGATTATTCAGATTGGTTTTTTCAAACGATGTTTGTTTGTGCAACTGCTTCTATTGTTTCTGGAGCTGTAGCTGAAAGAATTAAAATTTGGCCGTTCTTCATTTTTGCAGCAATCATGGCTGGAATTATTTACCCAATTTCAATGGGTTGGCAATGGGGTGGAGGTTGGTTAGCAACTTCAGGCTTTTCTGATTTTGCTGGTTCAACTTTAGTTCATGCTTGTGGTGGAGCCGCTGCTCTAGCAGGAGTTATTGTATTAGGGGCAAGAGAAGGAAGATTTTCTAAATCAGGCGAAACAAAATCTTTAGTACCATTTGCTGCATCTTCAATTCCACTAGTAACACTTGGAACATTTTTACTTTGGTTTGGTTGGTTTGGCTTTAATGGTTTCAGTCAATTAGCGATGGGAACTTTTGATGATGTGAATGCAATTAGCAAAATTGCAGTTAACACCCATTTAGCAGGTGCAGCTGGAACAGTTGCTGCTGCAGTGGTCACAAGATTACTTGGCGGAAAAACTGATATCGTTATGATGTTAAATGGTGCATTAGCTGGATTAGTTGCAATTACAGCAGAACCTTTAACCCCAAGTCCTGTATTAGCAATTGTAATTGGAGCTATTGGATCATTGATTATGTACTTTGGTACAAAATTTTTAGAAAGTAAAAAAATCGATGATGTAGTAGGTGCAATCCCTGTTCATATGTTTGCAGGTATATTTGGAACTTTGGTTGTTCCAATAAGCAATCCAGATACAAATTTTGGAACTCAGCTAACAGGTGTAATTGCAGTATGTTTGTTTAGCTTCATACTTTCTTACATTACTTTTAGAGTTCTTAAACAAACTATTGGTCTTAGAATTAGTTCGCAAGCTGAAAAACTTGGTACTGATGTTGCTGAAGTAGGTGTGAAAGCTTACGCAATAAGAGACTAAAATATCTCTCTATATATATTAAAGGCTCCTTAGAAATAAGGGGCCTTTTTTTATTTTTTTATAATATTTTGAAGAGTTTCTAATACTTCTTTAGCGTGGTCTTTTACTTTAACATTATTCCAAATTTTGATTATTTTACCTTTTTTATCGATTAAAAAAGTAGTTCTAACTATTCCCATAAACTCTCGTCCCATGAATTTTTTTTTAGCCCAAACTTTATATTTTTTTAAAACTTTTATTTCTTCATCAGCCAACAGATCAAATTTGATTTTGTATTTATCTCTGAATTTGTCATGACTTTTCAAATTATCTTTAGAAATACCAAAAATTTCACAATTCAATTTTTTAAATTTTGGAAGTAGCTTATTAAAATCATTAGTTTCAATTGTACATCCTGGGGTATCATCTTTTGGATAGAAGTATAAAACAACAAAATTACCTAAAGAGTCTTTTAATGAAAATTCTTTTTTATTTGTTGAAGGAAGTTTAAAAGCTGGAGCTAAATTTTTTTCTTTAATCATTATAAATGCCCTATTTTGTTGATTTTGGTTATGAAGTAACTATTTTTACGATATACACATTTTAAAATCAATAATTATGAAAACAGTAATTTTAGCTGGTGGATTTGGGACGAGATTAGCTGAGTATACAGATAAAATTCCCAAACCAATGGTTCAAATTGGAGACAAACCTATACTTAGTCACATAATGAATTTTTATCAGTCTTATGGACATGATGAATTTATAGTTGCCGCAGGTTACAAAAAAGATGTGATAACTGAATATTATAAAAATTCTAAAGAGTTTAAAAACTTGACCATTGTAGATACTGGAGAAAACACAATGACAGGTGGAAGAATTTTAAGATTAAAAACATACTTTAATAAAAATGAAAATTTTTTCATGACTTATGGAGATGGTTTATGCTCTATTAATTTAGATAGTTTAATTCAATTTCATTTAAAACATAAAAAGATTGCGTCAGTTACAGCTGTACACCCTCCAGTAAGATTTGGTGAATTGGAAATTAAAGGAGATGATGTAACTAAATTTGAAGAAAAACCACAAGCTAGTGCTGGATGGATCAATGGAGGATATTTTGTATTGAACTCGAAAGTTTTTGATTATATCGATAATGATCAAACTTTATTTGAAAAAGAACCAATGACAAATCTATGCAATGACAACAATCTTAAAGCTTTTAAGCATGAACATTTTTGGAAATGCATGGATACGATTAGAGATAAAATAGATTTAGAAAAAATTTTAAGTACACAGGGTCCAATATGGAAAAAATGAATAGTTTTTACAAAAATAAAAAAATTCTTGTTACAGGTGCAACAGGATTTAAAGGTTCATGGTTATGTTGTTGGCTTTTAAATATGGGAGCAAAAGTTTATGGAACTGGTTATAGTCCCAATCAAAATAAAAATTTATTTTATCAATTAAAACTTAATAAAAAAATAAAACTAGGAATATTTGATATCAGAGATAAAAAGAAATTGGATAAATTTATTACAAAATCCAAACCTTCAATTATTTTTCATTTAGCTGCACAACCTTTGATTATTGAATCTTATCTCAAGCCACATAAAACAATTGATGTGAATGTTGGAGGTACACTTAACATTCTAGAGGCATCAAAAAACTTCACATTTATCAAATCAGTTGTATTGATTACATCAGACAAATGTTATGAAAACGTCGGCAAACTTACAAGATATAAAGAAGACGATGTACTAGGAGGAATTGATCCTTATAGTGCATCAAAATCCTCATCTGAATTAATTATTAGAGCATATCGAGAAAGTTTTTTTAAAGATAAAAGAAAGTGCGGCATCTCTAGTGCTAGAGCAGGAAATGTTATAGGTGGAGGCGATTGGTCAGCTAATAGGTTAATACCTGATGGTATCAGATACCTTTTAAAAGGTAAGTCAATATACTTAAGAAATCCAAACTTTAATAGACCTTGGCAACACGTACTAGAACCCTTGAGAGGCTATTTAATATTAGCTAAGAAACAATTTATAAATCCAAAAAAATTCTCTGATGCATGGAATTTTGGAACAAAAAACAATTCAATAAAAAGTGTTAAAGAAATAGTGGAATATATGATTTATTTTTGGGGAAAAGGAAAGATTAAATATAATAAAAAAGTCAAGTATTATGAGCAAAAAAATTTGCAGTTAGATATTAAAAAAGCTAAAAAATATTTAGACTGGTACCCGACTTACTCAGTTAAAAATGGAGTAAAAATTACCACAGAATGGTACAAAGATGTATTTAAAAATAAAAAAGATCCATTTAAAGTTACAATAAATCAAATTTTAGAATACATGAATGAAAATAATTGGCGTTAAAAAAATTAAACAAAGTATTTTTAAAAATTCAAAAGGTGATCTGATAAAATTTGTATCAAAAAAAAATAATTTTTTTAAATCTTTTGGAGAAGTTTATTTTAATGAGATAAACTGCAATAAAAAAAAGGGATGGATCCTTCATAAAAAAAATCAATGTATTTTTACCACAGTTTATGGAGAAGTAATCTTCAGATTATTTGATGGCAGAAAAAAATCTAAGAGTTTTGAATGCGAAGAACTAATTATCTTAAGTAAGTCAAAAAACAATGTTTTGATAGTTCCACCTGGAGTATGGTTTTCATTTACCACAAAGAAAAAAAAATCAGTAATTGCAAATTTAATAAATAATCCTCATTCAGACAAAGAGTCTGTTAAATCTAATGAGATTAATGGACATTTTATTAAATAAAAAAGTTATTTTTTCCAATCATTCTTTACATCAATAAACGGGGAAACACCAAAAATTGAATTAGCATTTGCCATATGAATAGATAATGATGGTATTGGTGAAATACATGTTTCCTTTTTGCAGATTTCATTAAGATACTTTTCAATTGGATCATTATGATCTTTACAAGTTAATACAAAGTTATCCCAGTAATCATTTAAAATTTGATTACTCGTCATGAAGCTACAAAGAATCTTGTCTAATGTTTGCCAATGTCTATGGCTACCAGCTAAAATATTTGAATGTCTTTCTTTCATATATAGGTATGGATAATCCGAAGGAACAATTATTAATTCTTTTTTTAATTGTGAGGATATTCTTTCATAAGTCATGACCATTTCTTCGATCATGGTTTCTTTATGCAAGTAGTCGTCTTCTAAAAATAATACCAAATCATCTTTGTTTTCTTTTCCAACTTTAAAACATTTCAATAGACTGCTTAAATTTCCAAAAACATCTTTATTATAGTCTAAATTAATTTCATTTTTAAATTCATTTTTATCAAATGGTATTAAGTTAGTTTTAAAATTTAGTTTTGATAAAATTTCATTAAATTTTTGATTTACAGTTTCAGAATTGCTTTGATCTATTAATGTTAGATTTATTTTAAAATTTGGGTATTTTTTATTAAAAGAATTTATTGTTATAACGAGTGATTTAAGTGACTTTAAGATATAATCTAACTTATCTTCATTAAATATTCTTTTTTTATTTTGATCAGATATATGAATGTTAGAATTTGTTCTAACAATGACTCCTAAAGATTTTATTTTTCTTGTTATTTTTACCTCACCTAATGGAACAACAATAGATTTTTGATTAAGTGAACTAAGATCATTAAAAGTTTTATTTTTTAATGATGGAAAAGAAAATTCATTTTGGTCAATAATTTCAAATCCACAAACTCTGTTTAACTTGATTAATATTTTTTTTAATATTTTTTTCACTATTTTAAATGTTATTTTTATTTGGAAATTAATATAAATTACTATATTAAAATATCTATGGCTATTAAATCACTTCAAACATTAGTATCTGAGATCATGAATCAAATAAAAACTATTTCGGCAGATGAAGCTTATGAAATGTTTCAAAATGAAAATTGTAATTTAATTGATATACGAGAAATTAATGAATTAGAAAATACTGGAAAAGTCGACGGAGCAAGTCATATCCCAAGAGGAATGCTAGAAGTATATTTAGATCCTAATAGCCCAGTATTTCAAAATGGACAATTAGACCAAGATAAGGAATTTGTTTTATTCTGTGCAGGAGGAGTAAGATCAGCTCTAGCTGTAAAATCGTTAAAAGATATGGGATATCAAAATGTATCACATATTGATGGTGGGTTTGGATCTATAGCTAGTAGCAAATTTAAAATAATTTAATTAGCACTAAATTCTTCTAAAGCATATTCAAGTCTATCTTGTCCCCAAAAAATTTTATTATTAACTATAAAGGTTGGAGTTCCAAAAACTTCTTTTTGAAAAGCATCAGTAGTTAATTTAATCAATTTATCTTTTACAGACTGTTCTTTTATATTTTGAAAAAATTCCTTACTATCAATTTTTAAATCACCTATTAATTTAGATATATTTTCGATATTTGATAAGTCACGATTGTCTTTCCAATAAGCATCAAAAAAACGATTTAAGTAATCGTATTGCTTATCCTTACTAACACTAATATACCCTCTCATAATATTTAAAGAATTTATCGGAAAATTAGAATTCCATTTGAATTCAATATTATTTTTTTCAGAAACTAAATTACAATCATTTATATTATTTCTTAATTTATATTTATTAAAAGCAGGAGAATCAATTCCAGCTAGTTTATGAAGACCACCTAAATAAATTGGTTTATAATTAAATACGATATTTTTATGTTTAAGAATTTTTTTGTGCGCAATATACGCATATGGGCTAATTATATCGAAATAAAAATCTATATGATTACTCATATAAACTAATTCTTTTTGCGTAAAAAATTCTGATTATCCAATATAAAAATAAACCTATTGGACCCGTTAAATAAGTAACAATCAATGGTATTGCTAATAAAACTTTATTAATAGAAAATTTTTGAGAATCTTTAACAATCCAGCCACCGATGAATAAGTTCATTGCTATAAAATGCGTCCAAAAAATCATTATATATAAATGATCTTCAAACAATCTAGATAGCTCGTCTAGACCGAGATAAAGAGTGAAGTTACCATCAAAATCATAGCCAGTTAAATATGATTTATACAAAATAAAGATATAAACCCCGCTTAATATAAAAAAAGGAAAGATTGATGTAACAAAAATTCTACTTAAATGTGATTGTGGAAATATTATTAAGATAAACCAAAAAGGAAGAACTCCAAGGTTAACCCACATGTAAAGTGTCTCAATTGTAAAATAAGTATAAATTTGTTCAATCATCTAAATATATTATATTAAATCTAACAATGATTCCTATAAGAAATAAAAAAAAAACACTTCAAGTTACTGTTGATGAGATGCGCAATTTTGCCTTTGCTTACGTTGAAAAGTACGCGCCTTCAAAACAACAACTCAAAACTTATTTGTTAAAAAAATACATGAAATTATCAGCATCTGATGTAAGAAAAAAAGATGTAAATAAACTGATTGATATTGTTTTGTCCGATCTTGAAAAAAACAGATTTATAAATGACCAATTTTATTCTGAAAGTAAAGCTAAAAGCATGATTCAAAGGGGGAATTCAATTAATAAGATTAGAAATTATTTAATTGGAAAAGGAATTAACGAAACATTTATCAAGGATACAGTCGACAAAATAAAGGAAGATAATTCTGATCAAGATTTTTTTTCAGCAATAAAATTATGTAAAAAGAAAAGAATTGGCCCAGCCAGAGCAGAGGACAACAGAACTTTGTTTTATAAAAAAGACATATCTTTACTTGCAAGGAACGGATTTGATTTTGAAACATCAAAAAAAGTAATGGATATACAAAAAGACGAATATTTAAAAATAATAAATCTACTTTAATTTTTTATCTTTTTCTTCTTTTACAAGTTGATTTATTTTATTTCTAACGTAATTTTTTACGAACACGAACACCAATAATCCAAAAATTGAAACTGAAACAATAATTATTAATATTATTCTTAATTGTTCATCCATTATAAAATATTTTTATTTTTCAAAATTATACTTGGATTTTTTAGATCTTTTTTACCATACAAAATTTCATTTCCTTCAAAATCAGTTACAGTCCCACCAGCGTGTTCTAAAATTGCATGACCAGCTGCGATATCCCATTCATATGCCCTAGGTTCAGCAACATAACCATCGTATTCACCAGCGGCTACGACACAGAATTTCAAAGAACTTTTCATTCTAACATTTTCTTTTACTCCCAAATCATCATAAATTTTTTGAATTTCAGGTTTTATTTTAGTTGAGTATGAAATAAATCTTAAATTTTCTGTTTTATTACCAGGTATATTGTTTAAGTTTATTTCTTTACTGTTTCTAAGTTCAAAAGCACTACCTTTTTCATATGAATAAAACATTCTTTTTTTTGCAGGAGCATTTATTAATCCTGCAACAGGCTTGTTGTTGATAATTAAACCAGCGTTAATAGTAAATTCCTCTAGATTATTAATATAATCATAAGTTCCATCAATAGGATCAACAAGCCAGAAATCTTTTAAATCAAGATTATCTTTATTTTCAGAGGTCTCCTCTGAAATGATGGGCAAATTAGGAGTAATCTCAGAAATTTTTTTTGATATAAATTTGTTTACTTCCAAATCACCATTACTTACTGGTGTATTGTCTGCTTTTATTTTTTTTACCAACCCCTTTTCTCTTAATTGAATAGCCAAATCTCCAGCCTCTAAAAAATTATCAATTAAATTTTCAACAATCTCTTTTAAGTTCAACTTCATTTTCCTAGTTTTTTTAATTCAACGTTTTTTGCGTTAATTACTTTTTTTCCAGCATTTTCAAAATTAACTGTGACTTTATCGTTGATTATAGATTGCACTTGCCCAATTCCCCATTCTTTTTTTTGAGGATTAGTGACTTTGTCACCTGGTTCATAATCTAAAATCATTTAATTTAACTTATATTGTAAATAAGTATAAATACCACCTTATGAATAAAGATTTAAATTCTATTGGTTTAGATAAAAAACCTTCAGATACTACCGTAGTTGTTGCAATGTCTGGTGGAGTAGATTCATCAACTGTTGCAGGAATTATGAAAAAAGAAGGATATAAAGTTATTGGAATAACTTTGAAACTTTATGATGATGGAAAGGAAGTTGCTGCATCAAAGCAATGTTGCTCAGGTCAAGATATAATGGATGCTAAACGAGTAGCGCATAAATTAAATATTGACCATAAAATTCTTTATTATCAAGATAAGTTTAAACAGGGCGTTATTGATAATTTTGTTGAGAGCTATTTAAAAGGTGAAACACCAATTCCTTGTGTTCAGTGCAATCAAACTGTTAAATTTAAAGATTTATTTGAAGTTTCAAAAGAACTCAAAGCTGATGCATTAGTCACAGGCCATTATGTAAAAAGTATTACAGAAAATAAAACTACAAATATGTATAGAGCTATAGATGAAAATAGAGATCAAAGTTATTTTTTATTCAATACAACTAGAGAGCAACTAGATTATTTAAGATTTCCATTAGGAGGAATGTTAAAAGATAAAACCAGAGAAATTGCAAAAAATCTTGACTTAAACGTTGCAGATAAACCTGATAGTCAAGACATCTGTTTTGTTCCGAACGGCGATTATGCTTCTGTAATACAAAAATTTAGACCAGACTCTTTTCAGAAAGGAAACATAAAAAATTTAGACGGTGATGTAATCGGTGTTCATGATGGAATTATAAATTTTACAATTGGACAACGTAAAGGCATTAAAGTTTCAGATAAAGAGGCTCTTTATGTATTAAAGATCAATTCAGAAAAAAACGAAATAATTGTTGGTCCTAAAGAAAAGTTAGGAAAAAAAGAGATCAATTTAAAAAATATAAATTTGTTAACTAATAAAATTGATTTAAACAAAAATATTTTTGTTAAAGTAAGATCTACAGGAAATTTACTTGAAGCTAAAGTAGATTTAGATGGCGAAAATAATGCGAAAGTAAATTTAATTTATCCTGAAGATGGTATTTCACCAGGTCAAGCATGTGTATTTTATTCTAAAGATAATTATGGTGATAAATTGTTAGGGGGTGGATGGATAGCTAGTTAATCTTTTTCCACATAAAGAAAGTTAATAAATAAAAAGATATAACACCTATAAAGTAGTCCCATTCAAGAGCATGTTTAAAAAATTTTAGATTAAAGCCAAAAAAATCATTTCCGGGCAAGCTAATTATAGGAATACTAATTATAGCAACCACAATTAATGTACTAACTAAAATTAGTTTAAGTTTCAGAAATAATGTATTTATATATTTTTCCAATTTATTTTTAAACGAGTATAGTGATGCAACCAAATATGCTTGTGCAACAATTTCAAAAATTATAAACAAAAGCATAATCACTCGTCTAAATAATTTATACAAGTCATTATCAAACTTTATTCCTAAAAAAATTGAGTGAATAGTTAAAGCGACAGCTGAAGCAATTCCAAAATATAAAATCTTTTTTTTATTTTTATGATTAAAGTCAAAAAATTCTATTATTTGTTTATTATAAATCCAATATTTTATTAAAATATAAGAAGTTAAAAACATTGCTGGTTTAAAAATCAACCAGCTTGGATAGGGTCTAGCAGTTCTACTAATTGATGCTCCACCATCAAAGTAAGGAAAAGTGTTATGTATTATGTCTTCTTGATTTGGAAAAAATTCATGAAATTGGGTTATAAGTATTAAGCAAGCATTAACAGCCACAAAGGGTATGATAAAAATCCATACGCTGATAGATTTTACTCTATTTATCTGCTCCATTTGAGATTATTTTTTCTTATTTTTTCTCTTTGCTCTTCTTTTTTTTGAGCCCTGCTTTCTTCGGCCTCTATGTTTTTTTGGATAACCCATTTTTTTCCTTCTTATAATTTAATTGAAATTATTGGTCGGATATAGCATTGTCTTTTCAACATATCAAATTTAATTATGAGCAATTCCTTTAAGACATTTCTCAAGCATACAGCTAAAGATTTTCACAATCAGTCAGTAAACCCACCTGTAGTTAGAGCCTCTACAATTATCTTTAAGTCAATGAAAGATATTAGAAAAACTCAAGCTAAAGCAATTAAGAACCCTACAGGTGGACATTATGATTATGGAAGACAAGGAACATCGACTACTTATATATTACAAAAAATTTTAACTAAGCTTGAAGAAAGTTATCATGTTTTCACTACACCAACAGGTTTTGGTGCAGTTTTTTTAGCTATATTCAGTGTGACTAGACCAGGTGATGAAATCATTGCTGCTGACCCTGTTTATAGTCCAACAAGATTATTAACTGAAAATTTTTTAAAAGAATTTAATATTAAAACGTCTTTTTATAATCCACATGATTTAAAAACATTAGAAAAAAGCATTACAAAAAATACAAAGTTAATATTTGTAGAGAATCCAGGCAGCAACTCTTTTGATTTTCAAGATATTGGAAAAATTCTGAGAATAGCAAAAAAACATAAAGTTTTAACAGCAATAGATAATACTTGGGGAACTCCTTACTTCTTAAAACCCATCAAACTAGGTTTTGATATGTCTATCGTATCTGCAACAAAATATTACTCTGGTCATTCAGATGTAATGGGTGGTTCATTAGCTGTTAATAAAAAAGTATTCCCAAAAGTTAAAGCTGCTGAGAGAATTACAGGTTTAAGATTAGGACCTGATGACGCTTATTTAATTACAAGAGGTTTAAGGACTTTAGATGTTAGATTAGATAGGCACAGAGAAAATGCTAAAAAAGTTGCTGAGTTTTTATCTAAATTTAAAAATATAAAATTACTCTATCCATATAAAAAAGATTCTTACAATTTTAGAATGTGGAAAAAATATTACTCAGGAGCATCTGGGCTAATGGGTTTAAAGATAAAATGCAAAAATATTAACTCCGTTAGAAAATTTGTTAATTCTTTAAAATTATTTGGGTATGGTTACAGTTGGGGAGGATTTGAAAGTTTAGCCTTACATCAAGAATATAGAGAGACGGGTAATAGAAAATTTTTAAACCTAGCAAAAGATGAGCATCTTGTTAGATTACATATTGGTTTAGAGGATCCTAAAGATCTGATAGCTGATTTAAAAAAAGCTTTGAAATATATCAAATGAGCTCAGAAAATTTTACTATAAGTAAGAAAGCGTTAATTACATTAATTGCTGCATCTATAGTTGTAATTATTTCTTTAGGAATAAGGCAGACATTTGGATTATTTTATTTTGATTTTAATGCTGACTTAGATATTTCCATTTCTCATTTTGGATTTGTTATGGGATTACAGTTATTACTCTGGGGAGTATTTAGTCCTTTGTTTGGTGTAATTACTGACAAATATGGAGGAGCAGTTGCAATCTTTGTTGGTTTTGTTTTTTATTTGGTAGGGCTTTTATTTTTTTATTCTGGATTTAATACTGGAGGCTATTTCACTTTAACCATAGGAGTAATGATAGGAATTGGCTTAGGTTCTACTGCAATAGGTATCCCGGTATCAGTTGTAGCCAAACATTTTCCAGTATCTAACAGAACTATTGCTACAGGAATTGTTACATGCGCAGGATCTTTTGGATATTTTGTTTCACCTTTACTTGTAAGATATTCTTTAGTTGAAACAGGTTGGGAAAATACACTATTGTATTTTTGTCTTCTTTTAGGAGTTGGATTGGTAGTAGCACTATTTGTCAGTACTCCAAAAATACCTGTAGGAGTTAATCAAGACAACAATCAAACAGCAAGGGAAGCGCTAAAAGAAGCATTTGCAAATAAAAGTTTTATTTATCTTACTTTGGGATTTTTTGTTTGTGGTTGGCATATTGCTCTAGTAGCAACACACATTCCTACCTATATGGCAGATAAAGGTTTACCTGATTGGACACCTGCAATGGTTTTAGCTTTGATTGGTGTATTTAATATGGCCGGTACTATTACAAGCGGTTATTTAGCAACAAGGTATAGTAAGAAAAAAATTTTAAGTGCTATTTATCTTTTAAGAGGAGTTTCCATAATTTATTTTATTTTCTTACCACCAAGTATTTTTAACTCTGTAGTTTTTGGAGTTACTTTTGGTTTTTTGTGGCTATCCACAGTTCCTCCAACAAATGGAATTGTTGCCCATATATTTGGTACAAAATACGTTGGACTTTTATATGGAATAGTTTTTGTAAGCCATCAAATTGGTTCTTTCCTAGGAGCATATCTAGGTGGTGTATTTTATGAATTAAATGGAAATTTTGACTATGCATGGTACGGATCTATCGCATTATCAATTTTTGCAGGTCTGATACATTTACCTATAGTAGAGAAAGCAATTGAAAGAACTCAACCAGCATAAGTTTAAATTTAACCCTTATTTAGAGGATCTGTATCAATCAGATAAACCTTTAATTATTTATAAAGTAGATGATGGCTATAATATTTACACAGACTTTTCAAAAAAGATTATTTTAACAAAAAAAAATATACATAAATTTCTTAATTCGTTAGAGAAAAAAAAATATAAAAAACAAACGGATTTATATCTTGGATTTTTTGGTTATGAAATTTTATGTAATTTGATTGGTATTAATTTAAAAAATAAAAAAAGGATAAACTTTTATAAAGGAATTTTTTATAAACCTGAGACTATAATTAAAATTAGAAAAGATATTAAAGTTATATCTAATATAAAAAAACATACATTTAATTATCAATTTAACAAAACTCAAATACTAAGTCCTTTTAAGGTAAATATTTCTTATGCAAAATATAAAAAAATATTTGAATTATTTTCAAAAAAAATAAGAGAAGGTGAGACTTATCAAATAAAAATTTGTACAAAATATAAGAATAATTCATTAATTAATCCTATTAATTTTTTTTGGAAATTAATGCGAGTTAATGCTTCTCCAGAGTCATTTATGATAAAAGATAAAGATTATTCTATAGTAAGTTGCTCTCCCGAAACATTAATTGATAAGAAAAAAAACAAAATAATTACCAAACCAATTGCTGGTACTTTTAAGAAAAAATTATTATCCAATAAAAATATAGCTCTAAAATATTTTAAAAATAACGAGAAAGAAACCAAAGAACACAACATGATAGTTGATATGGAAAGAAGTGATTTATCAAAAATTTGTAAGCCTGGAAGTGTTAAAATACTTAAAAAAAAATACGTTGAAGAATATAAGCATCTTTTTCATTATGTGACTTCAATTGGTGGAATATTAAACAAAAATACAAAATTGATTGATATCATCAAAGCTATGATGCCCGGAGGATCTGTAATTGGTTGTCCTAAGATAAGAACGTTAGAACTTCTAAATAATCAAGAAAAGGAAAGTAGAAATATTTTTACAGGAAGTTTTGGATTTATTAAATTTAATCAAGATATGAAGTTTAATATTATAATTAGATCTATATTAAATTACAAAAATCAATCCGAGATCTCAGCTGCATCTGGTGTAGTATTAGATAGTTCACCTAAGAAAGAATTTAATGAAAATTATATTAAAGCAAAATCTCTACTGGAGTTATTTAAATGATTTACATAATCGATCATCAAGACTCTTTTACCTGGAATGTTGTTCATCAATTTGCAAAATTTGATAAGGTAATTTGTACAAATTATTATGAGGTAAATGATAAATTACTTGATAAAAGTGATGTTATCATTTTATCACCAGGACCTGGATCACCAAAGGATTATCCCACTACTTCAAAAATTTATAAAAAATATAAAGGAAAGAAAAAAATTATTGGTATTTGTCTTGGTTATCAATTGATTTTGCATAATGAAGGAGGCAAAATAATACAGCAAAAAAAAATTTATCATGGTTTTCAATCCAAAATAAAAACAAATAATCAAAGTAAAATATTCAAAAGCAATCAACAGTTTAAAGTTGGAAGATATCATTCATTAAAATTAATGGAGCCATTTAAATCGAATTCAATTAAAATAACTATGAGATGTAGTAAAACAAAAATACCAATGGGCCTTGAGGATAATCAAAATAAAATATATGGATTTCAATTTCATCCAGAATCTTTTTTAACAGAAAATGGCAACAATATTATTAAAAAAATCTTATCAGCTTAGTAATCTTAAAGAAGTTATTTTCAAAGACCTTTGGGGATCTAGAGGTGTATTTACCACAATGAGAATGGTTGGGAAACCTCCTAAGTTAATACTTTTAAAACCACATTTAGAGAACTTAATAAAATCTACAAAAAAATATGGAATAAAAAAAAAAAATTTAAAAAACATTATTAAAGATTTAATTGACAAAAATACTTTATACAAAGGTCCTGATAATTTATTCCGTATAGCATTAAATAAAAAATTAATATCAGTCTCAATTAGAAAAAGACCAAAACCAAAGAGTAATTTTAATCTGTTATTGTTTAAATATAAACGAGTAGAGCCAAATTATAAAAATCTATATTATAAAAAAATATTAGCAAAATTAAGCAAAGTTGACTCAACTAAATTTGATATTGCTCTAGTCGCAAAGGATAAAATTTTAGAAACTGGTACTTCAAATTTAGTTTTTGTAAAAAATGGAAAAATCTATTCACCTAAAAAAAATTGTTATTTTGGAAATACACTTAAATTCATAAGCAAGAAAATTAAAATTAATTTTAAAGATATTTTTATTAAATCAATTGATGATTATGATGAAATAATTCTTATTGGATCTGGTAAAGGAGTAACATCAGTTTCAAAAATAAACGAACTTAAATGGAAGAGAAAAAAGAGTAATTGCTACAATAAGCTTAATAAAATATATAATTCTCTTGTTTAAATATGAACGATCCAAACAACCCTTGTATATTTTGTAAAATTAGAAAAGAAGAGCTCCAGTTCGAAAATCAATTAGCTTATTCATCTACAGATAGCTACCCTGTATCAGAATTTCATAGTCTTATAGTTCCTAAAAGACATGTAGAGACATACTTTGATCTTACTAAAGAAGAAATTCAGGCATGTAATGAGCTCATTTTAAAAACTAAAGAAAAAATTTTAAAACAAGATGCTAGTGTTAAAGGTTTTAATATAGGCACAAATGCAGGAAAATCAGCAGGCCAATCAATTATGCATTGTCATATTCATCTAATTCCCAGAAGAGAAGGGGACGTCGAGAATCCTCAGGGCGGTGTTAGGTCAGTGATCCCAAAAAAACAACATTACAACAGAAAGTAAATATTTTTTAATTGTTATTAAAGACAAATTGACCAATACTTTTGGTTGAACTCTATAAGTTTCTAGAATAGAAAACCCTAAATTAATTCAATTTTATTTTACAAGGTTTTTAAAAATGTTTGCAACAAATCCTTTTTCAATTCTAGCTGAAACAGTTCCATCTATAGTTATGCAAGGTTTTGTCGTGTTAATGGTTTTATTAATTGTTGCAGGCACCCTTTTAGACATAATTCATAAAAAGAATGTGAAATACTTTTTTGAAAACGCCAGGAAAGCAAAAAAGAATGCGACCAAAGAACTGTCGACTGGTGAAAGAATTGCAGTTGTTTCAAAAACAATTGCATACGACATCGGAACTACATCAGAACTAGGTGCGGGCAAAAGAAGAGTAGCACATGTTCTTGGTATGTACGGTACTATATTGTTTTGGGTTGGCTCTGTTGTGATGATATTTTGTTATTCATCAGCAAATGCAGAAACTCCGACTATTTGGCCAATGATCTGGCATATTGGAGCTTTGATGACGATCTTGGGCGGATCATGGTTTTGGTTCTTCTTAAGAGTTGATGTTTATTCTGAAGCGCAACCTTGGTACAGAATTATTAAAGCAGATTTATTTGTATTAGCTCTAATTGCAACTTCCTTAACTGGATTTATTTGGTCATATCTTCAAGGTTTAAATTTAGAAGGAAGATGGGATGCAAATTTATTTTTAGTATTATTTGTAGTTTCAAACTTAGTTTTATTTGGAGGAGTTTATTGGTCTAAGTTTGCTCATATGTTTTATAAACCTGGCGCTGCAATACAAAAGAATTTAGCTGAAGCAGATGGTTCAAGAGATAATTTACCACCACCTGCAGATGCACCTGAACAATTTGGTTTGGGTATTAAAAGAGAACAACCTAAACATTATTAATTATGATAAAATTTAAAAAGGAGAGAAAATAATATGTCAACATTTGTATATATGACAAGATGTGATGGCTGTGGTCATTGCGTAGATATTTGCCCATCAGATATAATGCACATTGACGAAAACATTAGACGTGCAAAAAATATTGAACCTAATTTTTGTTGGGAATGTTATTCTTGTGTCAAAGCTTGTCCTAACCACGCTATTGATGTTAGAGGATATGCAGACTTTGCTCCAATGGGACATAGCGTTAGAGTAAGAAGGGAAGAAGAAAAAGGAACAATTTCTTGGAAAATTAAATTCAGAAATGGAACAGAAAAAAACTTTGTATCGCCAATTACAACAAAGCCTTGGGGTAAATTTATTCCTAAATTAGCTGAGGGAGATAAACCCAATCAAGGTGAGATAAACTCACAAAGATTATACACTGAACCAGAAGGATTAAATATAGATGGAGAGCTTCCAACTGTACCTAAGGAATCGTTCAAAAAAGGAGTTTACTATTAATGGCTAGCCATAAAACACATTACGAAGATTGCGATATATTAGTTGTTGGTGGAGGTATGGCTGGTACTGGTGCTACCTTTGAGGCAAGACACTGGGGTAGAGACATGAAAATTGTTTGTGTTGAAAAAGCTAACATTGATAGAAGTGGAGCTGTTGCTCAAGGACTTTATGCGATTAATTGCTATATGGGAATGCAGTGGGGTGAAAACCAACCAGAAGATCACGTAAGATATGCAAGAAATGATTTGATGGGAATGGTAAGAGAAGATTTAGGTTATGACATGGCTCGTCACGTAGACTCTACAGTTCATATGTTTGATGAATGGGGTTTACCTATGATGAAGAACGAAGAAACTGGAAGATACTTAAGAGAAGGTAAATGGCAGATAATGATCCATGGTGAAAGTTATAAACCGATTGTTGCTGAAGCAGCAAAAAAATCTGCAGATAAAATTTATAACAGAATAATGATTACTCATCTTTTAATGGACGAGTCTCAAGATAACAGAATTGGTGGAGCAGTTGGTTTTAATATGAGAACTGGTGATTTCCATGTATTTAGAGCAAAAGCAGTAATTGTTGCTGCTGGTGGAGCTTCACACATCTTTAAACCAAGAGCGGTTGGAGAAGGAATGGGTAGAACTTGGTATGCACCATGGAGTAATGGATCTGCATATGCATTGCCTATTGCAGCAGGTGCGAAGATGACTCAAATGGAAAACAGAATTGTATTATGTAGATTTAAAGACGGTTATGGTCCAGTTGGAGCGTATTTCCTTCATTTAAAAACATACACACAAAATGCTAATGGAGAAAATTATGAGAAAAAATGGTATGACCAAACTAAAGAGTTAGTTGGAGAATATATCGATCATCATCCAACTCCAACTTGCTTGAGAAACCATGCTTTTATTCAAGAAGTAGCTGCAGGCGGTGGACCAATCCACATGGTAACTACTGAGGCTTTCCAAGATCCACACTTAGAAACAGTAGGTTGGGAAAATTTCTTAGGAATGACCGTTGGGCAAGCTGTTGTTTGGGCATCTCAAAATATTGATCCAAAATACACAAATCCAGAATTAACTACATCTGAACCTTATGTAATGGGTTCACATGCTACTTGTTCTGGTGCATGGGTTAGTGGTCCAGAAGATTTATCACCACCAGAATATTTCTGGGGTTATAACAGAATGCTAACTATTGATGGTTTATTTGGTGCAGGTGATACAGTTGGTGGAAGTGCCCATAAGTTTTCATCTGGATCTTTTACAGAAGGTAGATTAGCTGCAAAAGCTGCTGTTAAATATATTGAAGACAAAAAAGCAGAAGGCGTTAAAGTTTCAGAAAAACAGTGTGAGGATTTCAAAACTGCAGTTTATAAACCACTAGAAAACTATACGGTTGCTAGAAATGAGATTACTGGTGGAACAGTTTCACCTAGCTATATATCTCCAATTCAAGGTCTTCAAAGATTACAGAAAATAATGGATGAATATGTTGGAGGAATTACCTCAAATTACATGACTAATGGTAATATGCTAAAAAGAGGTCTTGAGTTATTAGATTGGTTACAAGAAGACTTAGAGCATGTTGGAGCTGAAGATTATCACCAGCTTATGAGAGCTTGGGAATTAAAACACAGAGCTTTGACGTCTCAGTGTGTAACAGAACATACATTATTTAGGGAAGAGACTAGATGGCCAGGCTACTATTACAGAGGTGATCATATGAAACTTGATGATGAAAATTGGCATTGTTTAACAGTTTCTAGAAGAGACCCTAAGACTGGTAAATTTAGTATGGAGAAAATTCCTGTCTACCATATAGTGGATGAGAACGAGAAGAAAAAAGCTTCTTAGTAGATAATTTAATTAAATCACATGGATATTTTATCTAAATCAGATGATGAAATATACGAATTAGCCAAACCTATTTGGGATAATTTGGTTAAATCATCTAATCTCAAAGATTATGGTGGATTTACAAGAGATTTTTCTACTCAAATGCTCTTTGGTGCTAACGAAGTAGAGCTTGGTAAACAGTGGGCCAATAATAAGCTAATCACTAATCTTAAAGAGACTTTTGAACCTTTCGGTTGCCTTAGAAGAGGAGATCACATAACCGTTCTGATTAAACAAACAAATAAAGAGATACCAGGAGAGTTTCTTGGGAGGCTGGTCTTAGGTGTCGAGGACGATACGGTTAAGGTTTTCGGAGCCACGATCTATTAAGAAAAAAAATTACTTAGCTTGAAATAATTGTTTGACAAATTTCGTTGTGGGTGTAATGACGGATTTAATGTTACTTTCTAACGTAAAAATTATTAATAAACTCTCAAATTTTAAAACCATATTTATTAAAGCAGGAATTATAGCGAGCTTAACAGCATACTGGGGAGTAATTTTAGTTGGAACTTTTATCACTTTTAACTAAGTTGTTTTTAAACAACTTTTAAAATTTTTTATGGAAGTATTTTTACCGATAGCTCAAGTTTTTGTTAACCCTATCGAGATACTTTTATTAAGTGCTATTGTTGGAGTACTTTCAGGTTTATTTGGTGTTGGTGGTGGGTTTTTGATGACACCTTTTTTAATTTTTTTAGGAATACCTCCTGCTTATGCAGTTGCTAATGAAGCAAATAATATTTTAGCTACCTCAGTTTCTGGATCTACCACGCATTATTTAAAAAATACTTTAGATTATAAAATGGGTTCAATGATTGTAATTGGAGGTGTAATTGGAACCTCTTTAGGAATTTACACTTTTACTTATTTTAAAGGTATTGGAAAAATTGATACAGTTATCTCACTGGCCTACATGTATATATTAGCAATAATCGGAACTTTAATGCTTGTTGAAAGTTTGGGTGAAATAGATAAAGCAAAAAGAAACGTTGTAGTTAAAAAAAAATTACATGTTCATTATTGGATACATGGTCTTCCATTAAGAATGAGGTTTCCAAAATCTAAATTATATGAAAGTATTTTTACTCCAATTATAATTGGTCTATTAGTTGGTTTTATTGCAGCTATTATGGGAATTGGAGGTGCGTTTATTTTAGTTCCAGCAATGATTTATATAATTAAAATGCCTACTAAATTAGTTCCTGGCACATCTTTATTTGTAACAATTTTTGTAAGTGTGGTTGTTACTTTTCTTCATTCATTTAATTATGGATCTATAGATTTATTACTTGTTCTTATGTTGGTTATAGGCTCTATAATAGGAGTTCAAGTTGGACAAAAATTAGGAGAAAGAATTGATAGCTCTGGTTTAAGAGCTTTATTAGCAATTTTGTTATTGATAGTAGGTATAGCAATAGCATACGATACATTTTTCGCAGATCAGATTATTAATGAGACTACAAAAGCAACTAGTTCAGATTTAAATTTCTTTTCTCAATTCATAATTGAATTTTCTAGAGAGATGCCTTTCTTTTATGGACTATTCACTATTATGTTTGCGATTATTTTAGGTGTTGGAGCAGCGTTTATAAGACGTTTTGTTTCAAACTTAAGAAAAAAATTATTAGTCAAATCTTAAATAAAAATATTTATTAGAGTTTCTATATATATTAAACTAATAATTCCAACAGTCACAGCTGCAATCAAACCAACTACAAATGGTTTATATCCCATTGATTTAAGTTCACTTAAATTTATTGAAATCCCTACAGCAGCCATAGCCATTGTCAAAAATACAGTTGCTAAAATTTTTAAATATTCGATGAATCTAGACCAAGCATAAAAACTTTTACTTTCAAATGAAAATAATTGATCTCCAAAATTTCTTAAAATTATCATGCCAATAAAACCAAGTACAAAATATGGAAAAATACTTAAAATTGAGTATTTTTGTTCTTTAAATTCACCTCTATTGTATAAGAAAGCAAACAAAGGAATTAGTATTACTAGAAAAGTGTTTCTGATTAATTTTGTTACTGTTGCCACATCTAAGGTTTCAGGATTGTTAAATTGTTGATCATAAATCAAACCTGCGGCAGCTACTTGAGAGGTCTCATGAATTGAAGTTCCCAGAAATAAGCCAGCTTCCAAGGCATTATTATCAAAATACCATTCTGCAAAATATGGGTAAACTAGCATTGCAATCACTCCAAATAACGTAATGTTAGCTATTGCATAAGCTACTTCTGTTTTCTTGGCGTTGATTACAGGAGCTGTTGCAACAATCGCAGTAGCTCCACAAACGCTAGTACCAATTGCAATTAAATAAGACATCTTTGAGGATATAGGGACTTTTTTTATAAGGAGCTTAATTAATATTAATACACCTAAAATACAAAATATCACTAAGGGTATCGCAACAGATCCAAATTTAATAAAATCAGCAAAACTTAATCTAATACCTAAAAAAATTATTCCTAATTTTAAAATATACTGTTGGGTAAAATCTAAACCAATCATCATACCTGGTCTTGGAGTAAAAGCGTTTCCCATTAATATTCCAAGTAGTATTGCAATTAACACTGTTGAAATTGGACTTTTTTCAGTACCAAAAATCTCTATCGCTAAAACGTTATTAATACCTTGAGAAAATAAACAAAAAATTAAAGCTAAGACAACACCTGGAAAAATTGATTTTATGTACTGAAACTTATTATCCACGGATTTTTATGCACTTCTGTAGAGTTTAGTCATCACAAATTCTTTGTGACCTAAAGCTTCTGCACAAGTCAGTCTTCCGTTTGCTACCCTTAAAGTCGTTTTGATTAATTCATCTCCAGCTTCAGATAAATTCATTTCTCTTGAAAGAATTTTAGAAACATCACAATCAATATGCTCTCCCATACCTTTAACCGTTAATGGATTAGCTGTTAATTTAACAACAGGTTCTATAGGATTTCCAACGATATTGCCTTGTCCAGTTGGAAATAAATGAATATTAAAACCAGCAGCAGCTTGAAGTGTAACACATTCAGCAGCAGCAGATGATGTGTCCATAAAATATAAACCTTTTCCTTTTGTTGGTTCTTCAGCTGGTTCAAGAACATCAATAAATTTACAATTTCCAATTTTTTGAAAATTACCAAAAGCTTTTTCCTCAATTGTAGTTAAGCCTCCAGCTATATTTCCAGCAGTAGGTTGACTTTCAGAAAGATCATCCGTTGCCTCTTTTAAGATAAAATCATTATAAGAGCTCCAGGTTTTCATAAATTTTTCAGAAGCTTCTTTCGTAGCTCCTCTTGTTGCGCAAACTTGTTCTGCACCTGTTAATTCTGATGTTTCACCAAAACACAAATGAACTCCTAATGGCTCAAGTTTATCCATTAAATTACCAACAGTTGGGTTTGCAGCTAGTCCTGAAGTAGTATCAGATTCTCCACACTTAACTGAAATCCATAGATCACTTAAAGGACACTCTTCTCTTTGTTTTTCTGAAGCCCACATAACAAATTCTTGAGCTTTTTTTGATGCTTTCATTGTCGTACCAATGTCTCCTGTACGTTCAATATGAAATCCTTCAACGGGTTTTCCAGTTTTAGCAATTCCATCTACAATTTTTTTTGTCCATTTAGGTTCAATACCAATTACAATCACTGCCGCAACGTTTGGATTACATCCAGTTCCTATCATTGTTCTAAAATGAAGCTCTAAATCTGCACCAAATTGAAGTCTTCCATAAGAATGAGGAAGAGCAATTGTTCCTTTAATATTGTTGGCAACTGCCTCTGCACATGCGTTCGAAATGTCATCAACTGGCAAAATAATTACATGATTTCTTGTTCCGGCTCTGCCGTTTTCTCTTTTATAACCTAAAAAGCTCTTTGGGATATCCATATTTTTACCACTTCTTTGTTTTTACATTGTGAACATGCACATGCTCACCTTTTTTGATTGATTTAACAACTTTACCAATATCGTGACCATACTTTAAAATAGTATCACCCTCTTTAAGGTCAACCATTGCAATTTTATGACCTAAAGGTATTTCATCTACGGATTGAATATTAGTTGAACTGTCGTCTTCCATTATCCAGCAAGCACAGTCCTGTTTAGGTGTGATTTTTTCAATAACAACTACTCCCACGTTGTCTTTTTTATCATGTATGATTATATCTGTTGCCATATCGTGTCGATTTGTTTGTTTGAAATTTGTAAAAACTTATATATTAATCGCACAAATTAACAAACGAATTTTATAAATAGTATAACTACACTTTAGAGAGGTTCTAGTTTTATGACAAAAATGACAACAGAAGAAGCCTTTGTAAAAGTTTTACAAATGCACGGTATTGAACATGCGTTTGGAATTATCGGTTCAGCCTTTATGCCAATTTCAGATATTTTTCCAGATGCAGGTATTACTTTTTGGGATGTCGCTCATGAAACAAATGGTGGTTTAATTGCTGATGGTTACACAAGAGCTACTGGTAAAATGTCAATGGTTATTGCTCAGAACGGACCTGGAATTACTGGATTAGTTACACCAATCAAAACAGCTTATTGGAATCATACACCTCTTTTATTAGTTACACCGCAAGCAGCGAACAAAACAATGGGGCAAGGTGGATTTCAAGAAGTAGAGCAAATGAATTTATTCAAAGACATGGTTTGTTATCAAGAAGAAGTAAGAGACCCATCAAGAATGGCAGAAGTGCTAAATAGAGTTATAGAAAAGGCTATAAGAGGATCAGCGCCAGCACAAATTAATGTTCCAAGAGATTATTGGTGTCAAGTAATTGATATTGATCTTCCTCCGATTGTAAGACTCGAAAGACAAGGGGGAGGAAATGATGCTGTAGCTAAAGCAGCTGACTTGTTATCTAAAGCAAAGTTTCCAGTAATATTATCTGGAGCAGGCGTTGTTATTGGAGGAGCTATAGAAGCTACAAAAAAACTTGCAGAAAAATTAGATTCACCTGTTTGTTCAGGTTACCAACATAATGACAGCTTTCCAGGAAGCCATCCTTTAGCTGTTGGTCCTCTTGGATACAATGGATCAAAAGCTGCAATGGAATTAATTTCAAAAGCTGACGTAGTGTTAGCATTGGGAACTAGATTAAATCCATTTTCTACCTTACCTGGTTATGGAATTGATTATTGGCCAAAGAATGCAAACATCATTCAAGTTGATATTAATCCTGATAGAATAGGTTTGACTAAAAAAGTTACTGTAGGAATAAGTGGTGATGCAAAATTAGTTGCCGAACAAATTTTTGAAAAATTATCTTCAAATGCTGGTGACACTGACAGACAAGCTAGAAAAGACTTAATTCATCAAACTAAGTCAGCTTGGTTACAAAAACTTTCAAGTTTAGATCATGAAGATGATGATGAAGGAACAGTCTGGAACAAAGAAGCAAGAGAAAGAGATGCAGATAGAATGTCACCAAGACAAGCTTGGAGAGCAATTCAAGCAGGAATGCCTGACGATGTAATTATATCAAGTGATATAGGAAACAATTGTGCGATAGGTAATGCTTACCCTACATTCGAAAAGCCAAGGAAATATTTAGCACCAGGTTTATTTGGTCCTTGTGGTTATGGTTTTCCATCAATATTGGGAGCGAAAATTGGTTGTCCGGATACTCCTGTTATCGGATTTGCTGGCGATGGTGCTTTTGGAATAAGTATGAATGAAATGAGTTCATGTGCAAGAGAAGAGTGGCCCGCAATAACAATGGTTATTTTTAGAAATTATCAATGGGGTGCAGAAAAAAGAAATACGACACTTTGGTTTGATAATAACTTTGTAGGTACAGAATTAGATCCAGAATTAAGTTATGCAAAAGTGGCTGATGCTTGTGGTTTAAAAGGTGTAACTGTTAGAACAATGGAAGAAACCACAAACGCAATAAGGCAATCTTGTGAAGATCAGAAAAAAGGAATTACGACTTTTATTGAGGTTATTTTAAATCAAGAACTTGGCGAACCATTTAGAAGAGATGCTATGAAAAAACCAGTTAGAGTAGCTGGTATTGATAAAAAAGACATGAAACCTCAAAAATCACTTAATGGATGATATTAAGATAGGCTCTAATAGAAGTTTTGGTTTAGTTTTTTCCATAGTTTTTCTAATAATTGCAATTTATCCTTTGATTAATAGTGAGGGATTGAGGGTATGGTCTTTAATTATTGCAATAATTTTTTTAGTTTTAGGGTTAATAAACTCTAAAATTTTAACCCCATTAAATAAACTTTGGTTTAAATTTGGAATATTATTAGGGAAAATAGTATCACCAGTAATAATGGCAGTAATATTTTTTTTAGTCGTAACTCCAATTGGTTTATTTATGAGAATGATTGGTAAAGATTTATTAAATTTAAAGTTTAATAAAAATAAATCTTATTGGATTGAAAAGTCTGGTCCAAAGAGTAAGATGAGCAATCAATTTTAGTATGAGTTTTATAAAAGAATTTTGGGAATTTTTAAAAGTAAGAAAAAAATATTGGCTTTTACCAATTATCATTGTTTTAGTTTTATTTGGTGGTCTAATAGTATTAACTCAAGGTTCAGCAGTAGCTCCATTTATTTATACGATTTTTTAAAGTGTCGTCAATATTAGGTATATCCGCATTTTATCATGATAGTGCAGCTTGTCTTTTAAAAGATGGGAAAATTATTGCAGCAGCACAAGAGGAGAGATTTAGTAGAAAAAAACATGATCCAAATTATCCTCATAACGCAATTGAGTTTGTGTTAAAGTATTCAAATTTAAAATTAAGTGAAGTTGATCAAATAGTTTTTTTTGAGAAACCATTTTTAAAATTTGAAAGATTATTAGAAACATATGTAGCTTTTGCTCCTAGAGGTTTCGTTTCTTTTGCAAAAGCTATGCCTTTATGGATTAAGGAAAAGCTTTTTCAAAAAAATCTTTTATTTAATAAACTAAAAAAACATGATGAAAATTACAAATCTGACGAAAATATTTTTTTTTCAGACCATCATCTAAGCCATGCAGCAAGTGCTTTTTTCCCATCTCCTTTTAAAGAAGCTGTCGTATTAACAGCAGACGGTGTAGGTGAGTGGGCAACAACAACCGTTGCTGTGGGAAAAGATAATAATCTAGAAATTAAAAAAGAAATTCACTTTCCACATTCACTTGGATTACTCTATTCTGCCTTTACTTTTTACACGGGTTTTAAAGTAAATAGTGGAGAGTATAAATTAATGGGTTTAGCTCCTTATGGAAATCCTATTTATGAAGATAAAGTAAAACAATTAGTTGATTTAAAAGAAGATGGAACTTTTAGATTGGATCAAAAATATTTTAATTATGCAACTGGACTTACAATGACAAATGAAAAATTTAATAATTTATTTGGTCAAAAACCTCGTAATCCACAAAATGAAAAGTTAACACAATTTCATATGGATATTGCAGCTTCAATTCAAAAAGTTACTGAAGAGATAATGATTAATTTAGCTAAATCTATTCGAGAAGAATATGGTATTAAAAACTTATGTCTAGCTGGTGGTGTAGCTTTGAATTGTGTTGCAAACGGAAAAATTCTTAAAGAAAAAATTTTTGACAATATTTGGATTCAACCAGCAGCTGGTGATGCTGGTGGTTCTTTAGGCGCAGCTTTAGCTTTATGGTATATTGATCAAGGAAATAAAAGGTCAGTAAATTCAAATGATGACATGAAAGGTTCATATTTAGGTACTGAATTTGATCAGGATGATATTGAAACAGAGTTGAAAACTGTAGGAGCAAATTTTGAAATTTTAAAGTATGATGAATTAATTGATAAAACCGCTGAACTTTTATCAAATGAAAAAGCTATAGGATGGTTTCAGGGCAGAATGGAATTTGGTCCAAGAGCTTTAGGAGGCAGGTCTATTTTAGGAGATCCTAGATCTGACAAAATGCAAAAAAATTTAAATCTTAAGGTAAAATATAGAGAAAGTTTTAGACCTTTTGCACCTTCAGTTATTAGAGAAGATTTGTCAGAATGGTTCGAAATGAATGTTGATAGCCCTTACATGTTATTAGTAGCTAATATCAACTCTAATAAAAAAATTGAAATGAATGATGAGCAAAAAAAACTTTTTGGTATAGATAAATTAAATGTCAAGAGATCTGAAATTCCAGCAGTAACTCATGTTGATTATTCAGCTAGAGTTCAAACAGTTACAAAAGATACCAATGTTCGTTATTATGATTTAATTTCTAAGTTTAAGGAAAAAACGGGTTGTCCTGTTATTGTAAATACTTCCTTTAATGTAAGAGGTGAACCAATTGTAAATACACCAGCTGATGCTTTTAATTGTTTTATGGGTACTGAGTTAGATTATTTGGTTATTGGTGATTGTATTTTAGATAAAACAAAACAAGATTCTAAACTTAAAAAAGACTACACTAAAGAATTTGAATTGGATTAAAAATTGATATTTTTTTTAATACTTTCAAACACTATTTTACTTCCATTTTCGTTCCAATGAACATCCCCATATATAAAATTATCAAAAATAAATTGATTATTATTTTTAGATTTAAAATTATCATATAAGCTTAAAAAATTAATTTTTCTTTTTTTTGTAAATTCTTTCCAGTATTTTTCATGGTAATTATCACCAAAAGCCACTTGAGCTGGCCAAGGATAAACTATTAAAGTTGATTGTATATTATTTTGTTTTAATAATTGAAATAATTTTTCTAAAAATATTTCTGATTGTTTGAGACCATCCTTAATTTCCTCAAATTTCTCATTATTATAGGTCCAATAACCTCTATCTATATGTGTCATTCTATAAAACATTACTTCATCTTTATTCGTATCAAAAAAACTTTTATCTAGATTTCTTGAAGTCTTATATTTTAATTTTATGTAATTTTTTGTAATTTCGGTTTTATCAGATATTAGATTTAAAAATCTAAAAGTAATTGTATTATCTCTTAACAGTCTACCTAGTGAATAAAAATTCTTTTTAAATATATTGCGATTTTTTCTCTCTTTATAAGTTAAAATATTTCCTTCATTGTCAAATTTAATAAATAATTCATCATAAATGTCTGATACATCTAAAAAAATTAAAGCTTGATCAAATTTGTATCCTTGATTTATGTAATATTCAGTTTTTTTAAAATAAATACTTGGAGAGTATGAACCAACTGCACTATTTAAAATTTCATAATTTTTTCCTAAGTAATTTTCTAACAATCCTGCAAAAGTATTTTTATAATTTACACCCGAGCCCTCAATAAAAGAATCTCCTATTAGTAGAATTCTTTTTTGTTTTAAATTATTTTTTGAAACTACTCTATTTTTTTTGTCGATAAACCCGATTGAATTAGTAATAATTTTTTTTGTGATTTTGCCACCCCATTTTTCATCCTCATTGATGTTAGGTAATAATCCATGATGATAGATTTCTGATGGAATTCTCCAATATTTTTCATTCCAGTCTGCAATATTCCAGTAATTGGTACTTTTTAATATTAAATTTGAAATTAAAAAGTCAAAAAAAAGAAATAATGTTAAATATTTTAATTTTTTCATTTTATATAAATACAGATTTTCATTTATTTTTTATTATTATATTAAAAGAGAAATTAAATGAATTTAATAAATGATAATAGCTGTGCTTGGATTAATGATCTTTCTAAAAGGATAAATATTAAGTCAATCAGCAAAAATGAAAATTGTGATTTCCTCGTAATTGGAGCTGGTTATACAGGATTGTCTGCAGCAAGAAAACTAGGTCAACTTTATCCTAATCAAAAAATATTATTAGTAGATGCTCAGCTAGCAGGAGAGGGAGCAAGTTCGAGAAATTCTGGCTATCTAGTTGATACAACACTAAATGATGGTTTTACGTCTAATAAAGAATTAGATAATTATAAAAAAAAAACAGACATTTATAAATTAGGAATAGATGCTGTTAAAAAATTTATTAAAGAATATCAGGTAGATTGTGATTGGAATGAATGTGGAAAATATTTTGCTTCATCAAAAGTAGAAGATAAAAAAATATTAGATAAATTCTCAGTTACTTTATCCAAATTAGGTTTTGAACATAATTTATTATCTAACGAAGAACTAAGAAAGAGATTGGGTACTAATTTTTACAAAATAGCTCTTCATACAAAAGGGGGAATTTTATTGCATCCGGGTAAATTAGTTAGAGCTATGATTGATACATTGCCAGATAATGTAAATCTTTATGAAAATTCTTCTTTGTTAAATTGGAATATAGCTAATAACAAAGTTATTTGTAATTTTAAAAACGGTTTAATTAAAACTAAAAAAATAATTTTTGCTACAAATGGGTTTTTAAGGTCTTTAGGAATAAAATCTAATTACAATTTTCCTATTACTTTGACAGCAAGTATGACTAGATCTTTAACAAATGAAGAGTTCGTATCTATTGGTGAGCCAAAAGAGTGGGGGGTTTTACCTGTTAAACCAATGGGAGCCACTATTAGAATGACAAAGGATAGAAGAATTTTAATTAGAAATACTGCTGAAGTTTGCAATCCTTATCAAATGTCTAAATCTGTATTACAAAAAAGATCATTAAAACAAAAGATTGGAATTAAAAAAAGATTTCCTCAATTACCTCAAAATATCATAAGATCAAGTTGGTCAGGTGTAGTTTCACGATCAAGAAATAGCTCTCAAATTTTTGAAATGATAGATCAAAACGTTTTTGTTGCAGGATGTTATAATGGTTCAGGAATAGGAGTTGGAACATTATTTGGTGAACAAATTGCAATTAAAGCATCTGGAGAACATTCAAACGAAATTGAGACTATTGAAAAAAGAAAAAAACCTAATTTATTACCTCCACAGCCATTTTTAAATTTAGGTATTAAAGCAAGATTAATTTATGAAAGGTTTATAGCGAACTCAGATATTTAATTATTTATAATTAATTAAAATTTTCATAAGTAGTTTATTTTTTGCAATTAGATCAATAATTTTTTTTTTTATATTTCCTTTTTTTTTATAATTCACATAAATACAATTAAGCAAATAGTGTAATTCATCATCAATTATATAATTATCAATTATATGATCTCTAGAGAAAAATGTTTTATTTAAAAAAAATAAATTTCCAGTGTATCCAATTAATTCAAATTTTTTAGAAACCTCATTATATATTGATGAAAAACTATTACATTTGCCATCTAAAGAGTGTTCAGATAATACTCCGTACTTTTGTCGTCCGCCCTCTATTATTAATAATTTTGGAAAATAAACTTTTAAAGACCTGTAAACATCTAAATCATACGAGTCGATATCAATTGACATAATATCAATGTTATTTTTAACATTATTTTTTTTTAAAATGTTATCTAATGTATCTTGATGATTTTTTTCAAATTGAACTTTTTTGTTTATAGGTTTAATTTGTGGATACATTTCTTTTAATTTTTCTAATTTATTGAAAAGAATTTTATCTATTTCAATAAATATGGCATTATTAACCTTATTGTTATTAATGAGATTAAAAGTATTAGAGTTTTTTTCGATATCACCTGCTCCAAATTCAACAATATTTAATTTTTTTTCAGAAAAACTTCTTATAAGAATTTCTTCTATGATCCCATCCTCACCATTTTGTGAAAAATTATCAAATTTGTATAAATGTAAATTTTTCATAGCTTAATATCTGACTACCTAGGAACTGAAATTATATCTTTATGGGTTCTTCTCATACAGCTTATTATTTCAATACAGACATAGGATCAAGTCTTGTTTGAAACCAATTAATTCTAAAATCTAGGTGAGGTCCAGTTGATCTTCCTGTAGATCCTACGGTTCCTATTATATCTCCTCGATTAATTTGATCACCAACTGTGACTAATACATTTTCTAAATGAGAATATATTGTTGATATCCCGTGACCATGGTCCATTATAACAGTACCTCCTGTATAATATAAATTATCTTCAGCCATAGTAACAATACCCGAACCAGAAGATTTAATCATCGTTCCTTGTTTGGCTGCAATATCTATTCCATAGTGAGGCCATCTTGGTTTACCATTTAAAATTCTTTGACTACCATAAACACCACTGATTATGCCCTCTACTGGCATGATAAATTTTTCCTTAAAAAATTGTAAATCAGAATTAATAGCTCTTGCTTCTCCAATTGCATTATTTTCTTTTTTAATTCTTTTATAAACAGACTCAGGTGGGGTGACTTTACTTTCTGCCAAACCATCTATTCTTTGTATATTATATTTCCTCTTTAAAACTTTTTTTGTGACTATTGATTTTTTTCCATTAATAATTTTTGCAAATGTTAGATCATATTTTTGATCTCTGTCTATACCAAATACAAAATAACCATCTTTTGAAACTTTTACTTCTTTTTTTCCGACCAAAATTTTAGCTTTAGGGTCAGTTTTGCCTAATATAAAATGACCTTGTAGAAATTTACCTTGGAACTCAATAGCTTTAACTGGTGATGTAAAAATTAAAAAAACAAAAAAAAGTCTATAAATTATTGAGCTGTCCATCCACCATCTATAATTATTGATGTTCCAGTTATCATTGAAGATGCTGATGATGCCAAAAAGCATACTGTTGTAGCAATATCACTTTCAGTGGCCGCTTTTCCTATTGGTATATTTCCAAGGGCTAATTTTTTAAATTTTTTGTTTTTAAAAAAATTTTTAACCATAGGTGTTTCAACAAAAGTAGGCGCTACCGTATTAACTCTGATATTTTTTTTTGCTAACTCTACACCCATTCCTTTAGTTAGTCCTTCTATTCCAAATTTTGTCATATTGTATACGTTTCTACCACTCATACCAACATGACCTAGTTGAGATGACATATTTATAATTGAGCCAGGTCTTTTTTTATTTTTTAGCATCTTTTTTACAACTATTTGTGCCACGTTAAATGCTGCTTTTAGATTTAAATCTACGAGGTAATTCATACTTTTTTGTTTAATTTTTTCAAAGGGCTCCGGAATATTAGTTCCTGCATTGTTTACCAGCACATCAATAATTTTAATTTTTTCTAATTTTTGTTTTAAATCTTTATAGTTCATTACATCGCACGAAACTTTAATAATTTTCCCCTTAACTTTTTTAATATCCTTTTCTAATTTATTTAAATCTGAGGGAGTTCTACTTAGAGCTATAACTGTTGCACCTGCTTCAGCTAGTGCGATGGAACAAGCTCTTCCCAATCCTTTACCTGCACCAGTAACTAAAGCATATTTGTTTTTTAGATTTATTTTTTGAAGATACATTAAAAGAATATTATTTTAATATCTGTGTAAATCAACTCTACAGCTACTATTAATATTGCTAATAATCCAACCCAAGCAATCCATTTATATTTTTTAATCCATCCAGATATTAATGTTGCTGCAGTTGCCATTAAAATGATTGATAACACTAACCCAAATACAAGTAGTCCATAATGATCGCCTGCTGCGCCTGCAACTCCTAAAACATTATCTAAACTCATTGTAAAATCTGCCAGTAGAACTGTCCAAATAGCCTTTAAAAAACTAGAATTGTCTACTTTAACATTCTCTTCTGTTTCTGAACCTTTGATTACATCTACATATAGTTTGTAAACAATATAAAGTAATAAAATTCCCCCTATTAATCTTAATCCAGTTATTTGTAGTAGATAAGCTGTGAGTAGCGTTAGAATTATTCTTAAAATTACAGCACCACCGATACCCCAGAATATAACTTTTTTTCTTTGTTCGACTGGAAATTTAGATGCAACCATTCCAATTATAATTGCATTATCTCCTGCTAAAACTAGATCAATAAAAATGATTTGAGTTAATATTGCTATTTGCTCAGGTGTAAAAAATTCTGCAAACATTATTGTTGTAGTATCATGTCTGCACCTTTTTCTGCAATCATTATTGTTGGGGCATTTGTATTACCTGAAGTGATGTTTGGCATTATTGATGCATCTATAACTCTCAAATTATTAATACCCCTAACCTTAAGTTTTTCATCTACTACAGACATTTCATCTTGACCCATTTTACAAGTTCCAACTGGGTGAAAAATAGTTTGAGCATAATTAGAGGCTTCTTTAACTAATTCCTCATCGTCATTTAAATGAATGCCAGGTCTGTATTCTTCTGGAGTGTATTTTTTGAAAGTTTTCGACTCCATTATAATTTTTCTAGTTAATTTAAGTCCTTTAGCTGCAATCATTCTATCGTGATCAGTTGATAGATAGTTTTGTTTTATTTTTGCATAAGTTCTTGAGTCTTTATCAACAATGCTAACATGCCCTCTACTTGTTGGTCTGATATTTGAAACAGTAGGGGTGAATGCATGAAAATCATGATTTTTTGTAGCTCCCAAAGTATCCATGCTCATAGGCTGAACATGCCATTGTAAGTCTGGTAGTTCTAAAGATGGATCGCTTTTAGCAAACATACAAAGTTGACTAGCACCCATGGTCATTGGGCCACTTCTTTTAAAAATATATTCTAAGCCAATCATTAAATTTCCAAACAAACTATTAATTTTTTTATTCAGGGATTTTAATCCATTAATTTTATAAATGGGTCTAAGCATTAAATGATCGTGTAAATTTTCTCCAACCCCATTTAAATTTTGCACCATATCAATTCCAAGATTTTTAAGTTTTTCAGGATTTCCTATACCAGAAACTTGTAAGATTTGAGGAGATCCGATAGCCCCTGATGAAATTATAATTTCTTTATTTGCTTGAACCTTTTTTAATTCATTTCCTTCCCAATACTCAATTTCTTTAGCAGTTTTATTTTCAAAATTTATTTTTTTGACATGTGAATGAGTTAAAATTTTTAAATTTTTCCTGCTCTTGATTGGGTTTAAATATCCAACAGATGTACTACATCTGAAGCCATCCTTTTCAGTTACTTGGAAATAACCACAGCCATGATTATCACCAGTATTAAAATCTTTTGTTTTTGGAATACCAAATTCCTCAGCAGCATTTTGAAATTCATCTAGAAGAGGCAGATGTATTCTTTGATCTGAAACAGATAAAGGGCCTCCAACTCCATGGAACTCATCTTTTCCTCTTTCTTGGTTTTCTGCTTTAATAAAATAAGGCAAAACATCATCCCAACCCCAGCCAGTATTACCTAATTGTCTCCAAATATCATAATCTCTGTGTTGACCTCTAATATAAAGCAGACCATTTATAGAAGAACTGCCTCCTAATGTTTTTCCTCTAGGATACCTAATAGAAATATTGTTCATGCTCTCATCTGGTTCTGTTTTGTAGCACCAATCAGTCTTTGGGTTATGCATTGTTTTGAAATAACCAACAGGAATATGAATCCAAGGATAATTATCCTTGCCACCAGCTTCTACTAAAAGCACTTTATTTAAAGGATTTTCAGATAACCTGTTAGCAAGTACGCATCCTGCTGATCCAGCACCTAAAATTATAAAATCAAAATTATCCATATTAGAACTCTTATAAATTAAATTTTTTTTATTTGTTATATTTCTGTACACAAAAATATCCAAATAATCCAATATTAGCACTTGTTTTAGATTTCATTCTTTGACAAGCTTTCGTTTTTAAAAATAAAGAGAGGGAAAAAACGATATGAGAAAAATCATTTCAATGTTATTTGCAGTTGCTATGGTATTTGGATTTATTTCAAACGCTAATGCTGCAAAAACACTAAAATGTCAGACAGTTCTTAACACTAAGGCTGATGAAGTTAAAATGTTAAAAGACTTTACTGACACTGTTACAACTTTGACAGGTGGATCTCTTAAGTTTGAAATTATGCCTGCAGGAGCAGTTGTTGGTGTAAAAGAAACTTTAGATGCTGTTGATAAAGGACTTATCGACTGTGGATTTGCTTGGACACACTATTGGTCAGGTGATCACCCTGCCGCTATGTTATTTGGTTCGCCAGTAGCAGGTGGTGGTGTTGGTATTGACAACATCGCATTCTTATCATGGTTTCAGTATGGTGGAGGAAAAGAGCTATACGATAGACTATGGAAAGAAATGGGAAGAGATATTAAAGGATTTATGATTCAACCAGTTGGTCCTGAAGCTTTAGGTTGGTTTCCAAAACCAATTAAAGATATGGCTGATTTTAGAAAATATAAATTCAGAACTCCTCCAGGAATTCCAGGACAAACTTATAAAGACATCGGTATAGCGTCTGTTGCTATGGGTGGTGGAGACATTTTACCAGCTTTAGAAGCAGGAACTATTGATGCTGCTGAATGGTGTTGTCCAAAGCCAGACTTAACGTTTGGTTTCCAAAAAGTATTAAAGCACTACTACTTACAAGGTTTACACCAAGTAGTCGTAAATGCTGACTTTTATATTACTGGAAAAACATATGAAGCTATGAGCGCTCATGAGAAGAAGTCTCTAGAAGTTGCAGCAAATGCATCTTTAGCAAAATCTCTAAGTTACAGAATCTATGAAAACGGAAAAGCTTTAAAAGAGCTTACAGAAGTTCATGGTGTAAAATTAGAAGATACTCCTTCTGATTACTTCACAGAATACATGGCAGCTGCTAAGAAAAGTTTGGAAACAAATGCAGCTAAAAATGCATTCTTTGCTGAAGTTTGGGACTCTATGAAAGAATTTGCTGATATCGCAGTTCCTTTCTGGAGTGGTGCTCAAATGTCTAATGCGAAGCTAGGTATGGCTCACGCAGCAACATTAAAGTAATCATTAAATAATCTTTACGTTAGAGCGGACTTAATAGTCCGCTCTAATTTTTTTATATAAAATTTTATGGCAGACGAACCAGGTAAACTAGATATTTCAGATGAAATGATTGCCGAAAGGCGAGGTGGTTCAGGAAAAATGCCAAGTGATATGCCGTCATGGATGGCAAGTTTAATTGTTAATATCGATAAATTTAGCAAGTGGGTTGGTAACGTTGTTTGTTGGATATTGATGCCGTTAATTTTTGCAATGACGTATGAAGTTCTTGCTAGAAAATTATTTCATTCACCAACTATTTGGGCTTATGACATCAGTCGATTTTTATATGGTGCACTTTTTATGTTGGGCGCTGGTTATGCACTATCTAAAGGTGTTCATATAAGAGCTGATTTTTTATACAGAAATTTTAAAACCAAAAATCAAGGCACAATTGATTTTTGGTTATATATTTTGTTTTATTTTCCAGGCTTACTTGTGTTCCTTTATATGACTATTGGATATGTTGGAGAATCTATTCAAAGAGGTGAGAGAGGAATGGATACAACATGGATGCCATATATGTGGCCAATAAAAACTTGCCTACTAATTGGTATAATATTTTTACTAATCCAAGGTATTTCAGAATTATTTAAAAGTTATTGGGCTGCTACAAGAGGGAAGTGGCCAGGAGAAGATAAATGATAGCTGAATTTATAGATCCAGCCATTTTAGGTTTTATTTTAGTAGGAGTAATGTTGTTTGCTATCTTTGTTGGATTTCCAATTTCATTTACATTAATTTTCTTAGGTTTTGTATTTGGGTATCTAGGTTTTGGAAAACTAGTCTTTTATTTAATGACCCTTCAGTTCTCGATGGTCATGACCGAACAAACTCTCGCCGCTGTCCCGCTCTTTGTCTTTATGGGTATTATGATGGAGCAGGCAGGACTGATGGAAAGATTATTTTCGTCATTTCAAATGATGCTGGCAAGAGTAAGAGGTGCATTATATTATGCTGTTTTGTTTGTTTCAGTCATCTTCGCAGCTGCAACAGGAATTGTTGGTGCCTCAGTAACTATTCTTGGAATAATGGCCGCAAAATCAATGAATAGATCTGGTTATGACGTAAGACTTGCAGCTGGTACAATTACTGCTGGCGGAACCTTAGGAATTTTAATTCCACCAAGTATTATGCTTGTTGTGATGGGTCCAATTATGGAAATTCCTGTAATTGATCTATTTGCTGCAGCTATAATTCCTGGAATACTTCTTGCAAGTTTATACGCTGGCTACACAACAATAAGATGTATGATAAATCCTAAACTAGGTCCTGTAATTCCAGAAGAAATGAGAGCAGCGAGCATGAAAGAAGTTTGGATTGAATTCTTCTTAGGTTTGGTTCCTCCTGCAGCTCTAGTTTTTGCTGCGTTAGGAAGTATTTTATTTGGTTTTGCAACACCAACCGAAGCTGCTGGTTGTGGTGCAATGGGAGCATTATTGCTTTCATTAGCATATAAAAAATTAACTCTATCTAAACTCCAAGAAGCACTAGTTAAAACTTTAGAGATTACTGCTTTAATAATGGTTTTAGTTGCTGCATCAAACTTTTTTGGTGCTGTATTTGCAAGACTTGGTACTCCAACATTGTTAACTGAATTTTTGTTAGGTTTAGAGATGAACAAATATTTTATTTTAGCAATTGTAATGGTTGCTATATTTTTATTAGGTTGGCCATTGGAATGGGTTCCAATTGTGATGATTATTGTACCAATTATTTTGCCATTAATTGAAGCTTTGGGCTTTAATTTAACTTGGTTTGCAATATTGGTTGCTGTCAATCTCCAGACCGCCTGGCTGTCTCCACCTGTAGCTTTGTCTGCATATTTCTTAAAAGGCGTAGTTCCTGAATGGGATTTAAAAGATATTTATTATGGAATGATGCAGTTTATGGTTCTACAAATTATAGGCTTAGTTTTAATCATCATATTTCCTAAGATTGCCTTATGGTTACCAACTCTCTTATATGGACAGTAGAATTTATTAGTTTAAAATAAATTTCGTGAATCAACCTAAAGTAAAATACTCTCTTTCTAATTGGGACTTAGTCACAGTTAATCCAAATTATAAAACTTGGAATTGGAAAGATCTATTTTGTTTTTGGGGCGCAAATGTACAGAGTATAATTGGTTTTTCATTAATTTCCTCTTTATACTTAATGTATAGTTTAAATATTTTTGTAGTTTTTTTTGGAATCATATTAGGATCTTTTTTTGTTTATTTATTTTCAAATATTATTGGAAAACCTTCCCAAAAATTTGGTTTACCATTTGCAGTATTGTTAAGGTCCTCACTAGGATTTAATGGTGCTAAATTTTTTGGGTTAATCAGAAGTTTAGTTGGAATTTTTTTATTTGGAATTCAAACTTATTTTTTATCTAAAATTTTAGTTTACTTACTTAGAATAGTAATTTTTTCCGTAGATAATTCTTTATTACAGCAGGAAATATTTATTTTTTATTATTTTGGTATGAATATTATTGATTGGTCTGCAATAATAACCACAATTATTTTACAGACTTTGTTTTTTACTGTTGGGATGCAGTACAATAAGAAAATAATTAATTTCTCTGCGATAACAGTCTATGCCGGTATGCTGATTTTTTTCTTTGTTGTTTTATTAAGTGATGTAAAAATAACTACTAAAGCTTTTTCAAATATTTTTAATTTAAATAATTTTTTAGATGTAAATAATTTAGCACCTTTATTGACAGTTGCTGGAACAATATTTGCCTATTTTTCAATTTTAATAATTAGTTTTGGTGATTTTTCTAGATATGTAAAAAATGAGAAAGAATTAAAAAAAGGAAACTTAAGTTTAATTTTGAATTTAATTATTTTTTCATTTTTATCTGTTTTCATTGTTATAGGATCCGATGTTTTTCTTAATCAAAAATTTTCAGATATAGACAGAATTTTTACCAATCCGACAGATATAGTGGGAAAATTTGATAATATACATATAACAATAGTCGTTCTATTTTTTATTATAATTGCTTCAGCTTCTACAAATTTAGTTGCCAATTTTATTCCATCTCAATACTCTCTAATAAATTTTGCTCCTTCAATATTAAGTTTAAAAAGCGCTAGTTATTTAATTGCTTTTTTTGGTTTATTGATTGCAATATTCTGGCTGACTATATTGAGCCAAATAGGAATTTTATCATTTGTTGATACTTTTGGTGCTTTCTTTGGTCCTTTATTTGGAGTGATGGCAGCTGATTATTATTTAATCAAAAATCAAGAAGTAAGTAATAAAGATCTATATTCTATAGACAAAGAGAGCGCTTATTATTATTCAGGTGGTTGGCATATAAAAGGTATTTATTCTTTAATATTAGGATTTATTTTTTCAGCGTCAACAATTTGGAATACTAATTTAATGTTTTTACAATCTTATGCTTGGATAATAGGTGCATTTGTTGCGTGGATGACATACTACTTGTTAGCAAAAAAATAATTTTAATGCACACATTTGATTTTAAAAATAGAACAGCTGTAGTTACTGGTGGAGCCCAAGGGTTTGGTTTAGATGTTGCAAAAAGATTTTTAGAGTCTGGTGCTACAGTATTTATATGGGATATCGATGAAAAGCTTCTTAAGTCTGCTGTTGATGAAGTAAAAAACCCTAACTTATTTTACAGTGTAGTTGATATATCAAATTATCAAGATGTAGAGAAAAACGTTGCAGACATAACCTCAAAATCAAATATAGATATTTTAATCAATAATGCCGGAATAACAGGTCCTACAGGTCCTTTATGGGAGTATGATGTCGATATGTGGAATAAAATAGTCCAGATAAATTTAATGGGTACTTTCAACTGCTGTCGGGCAATTGTACCAAATATGATTAAAAATAACTATGGAAGAATCGTTAATGTAGCTTCCGTTGCAGGTAAAGATGGTAATGCAAATGCAAGCGCGTATAGCTCAGGAAAAGCTGGCGCAATTGGGTTAACGAAAGCTTTGGGTAAAGAATTAGCTGACAAAGATATAGCTGTAAACGCTGTCACTCCAGCAGGTGCTAAAACTAGAATTTTAGATCAAATGAGTAAAGAGCATGTACAAAGAATGCTGTCAAAGGTGCCAAGAGGAAGATTTCTTGAAATACATGAGTTTACTTCACTAGTTTGCTGGCTTTCTTCACAAGAAAACACTTTTTCTACAGCTGCGGTATTTGATATTAGTGGTGGTAGATCCACATATTAGTCTCAAAAATTTGAAACTATTTTTCGATCTTTATTTTGACTATTAACAGAATTTTTACTCATAACTGGTGCTGTGATCATTATTGACCAGTATATAAGAAGTATAAACACAGAAATTATTTTCATATAACTCATTTAACAATCAATTTTGAATTTAGAATGTTGAAATTGTGACTGAATATTGAATTTATAAATAATCTATCTATAAGAAGAACATGTTAAAAATTTTTTATATTTTTATTACATCATTAATCTTTCTTAGCACCACACATGCAGAAACTGTAAAAGTTTTTGAATTTACTGAAAAAGAATTATCAGCACTTGAGATTCGTAAAGTAAGAGGAGCAGATAACAAGACTTCTTATACAGTTGGATCAAATGAAAATGGTAATTATTTAAAAGCCGTAGCAGATAATGCTGCTTCAGGCCTTGGAAAACAGATCAAAATTGACCTAAATAAAACACCTTTTATCAATATTACATGGAAAATTGAGAAGGACCTTCAGGGAATTAAAGAGAATACCAAAAAAGGACATGATTATGCCGCCCGTGTTTTTGCGATTAAAAAAACTGGAGCCACACCTTTATCAAATAGAGCAATCAATTATGTTTTTTCAAGTAATAGTGAAGTTGGTGAAAATAGATCCAGTCCATATACAAAAAAATCAATAGACAATGTATTAGCAACTACTAAAGACAACTTAAATGAATGGGTAACAGTAAAAGCCAATGTTAAAGAAGATTTTAAAAAATTTCATGATCTAGATGTGAATGAACTAGATGGTCTGGCTATAATGGCTGATACTGATAATTCTAAAATGAAATCAATTTCTTATTTTCAGAATATTTATTTTTCAGCAGATTAATTACCATTTTAAATACTTTTTTAATCCAATACTTAAAAATGATAATAAAATCGCTGCGATAACATCAGCGATTGGAATTGCATTCGGAAATCCAAAGTTCCATAAAACTACTCCGATTAACCAAATTATATAAATTTTCATCTAAGATATTATATCTTAGTTTCTATTAAATTTTTATTTATTTGATATTATTAATTTATGCATAAAAACTTTAGTCATAATGTTAAAGTGTATTATGAAGATACAGATGCTGGTGGAGTAGTGTATTATGCTAACTATTTAAAATATTTAGAAAGAGCTAGAACTGAAGCGTTATCAACTATTGGATTAAGCAATACAAAAATAAAAAATGATTTTGGTGCTCTTATAATTGTTAAATCGTGCAATATTGAATATAAAAAATCTGCATATTTAGAAGATGATTTACAAATTAAATCTTTTGTAGACTCTACTTCAAAAACTTCTTTTTTAATGAATCAATCAATATTTAAAGATGAGGAATTGATCGTAGAAGCTAAAATTCATCTAGTATTTATAAATGAAAAATTTAAGCCAGTTAAAATTCCGGAAAAAATCTTATTAGACTTTCAACCCTATACTTCTAGTTCATAGATATTTTCCTGCTTTTTTAAATAAATTTACAATCATTCTTTCAGATACAAGCTTAGTGTTTACATTTCTAGGGCTAGGGTGATAACAGGCGATTAGTTTAATATTTCCAGGTAGTAAATAGGATTTTCCATGAATAAATTTTATCTTTTCATTAAAATTATATTTTTTTTTGTAAAATTTAACACAATTATCAAATGCCACTTTTCCTAATGCAATAATAGTTTTTAATTTTTTTAAATTATAAATCTCGCTATCAAAGTATTTTGAACAATTATTAAGCTCTTCTATTTTAGGTTTGTCTCCAGGAGGAACACATTTTAAAATATTAGTTATATATGTCGATTTTAATTTGAGACCATCATTTAGATTTTCTGAATTTGGTTGGTTTGAAATTTTAGCTTTAAACAAACATTTAAATAAAAAATCTCCAGATTTATCTCCTGTGAATGCTCTTCCTGTTCGTGTGCCTCCATGCGCTGCTGGGGCCAATCCAATTATTAAAATTTTTGCATCAATTTCGCCAAAACCTGTAACTGGTTTTCCCCAGTAAGTTTCATTTATGTTTTGTTTTCTTTTTTCTGTTGAAATTTTTTTTACAAAATCAACAAGCCTTGGACATTTTTTACATTTAAGAATTGTTTTATTTAAACTATCTATTTTAATATTCATAAATGAAAATTTTAAATTATTTAGTCATAATATTTATATGCATTAATCCCTCAGTTAAAGCAGATTCAAAAAAAACTTTTATTGATGAATTGCAAAAGGGTGGAAAATTAATTTTCATAAGACATGCTTATGCTCCTGGTGGTGGCGACCCAGATAATTTCGATATTAACGATTGTACAACTCAAAGAAATTTAAGTGATATTGGTAGAGTTCAATCACAAAAAATTGGCAATTTTTTTAAGAAAAATAAAATTTCAATTGGAAAAGTTTATTCTAGTGAATGGTGTCGATGTAAAGAAACTGCATCTATTGCCTTTAAAGAATATGAAACTAAAAATTTTCTCAACTCATTTTTTAGTACAAAATTTGCCAATAATAGAAAAAAGCAAATTATTGATTTTGATAAATTTATTAGTACTTGGGACAAAGATCAAAATTTAGTTTTTGTTACACATTATGTAGTGATTTCTGAAATTTTAAATTATGCACCATCATCTGGAGAGATTGTTGTTTCGGATAAAAGTTTAAAAGTTATTGATACTTTAGAAATTGAATATTAAAGTAAATTATCATGTCATCTAAAAGAGCAATGAGACAAGCACAAAAACAAGCATACGCAAAGCATCGTTCAAATATTACAAATAGTAGATTTGAACTTAAGAAAAAATTTATTACTAAAAACAAAGAAGAAAAGAAAAATAAAAACTAACTTTCTTGATCAAATTTCTCTATTTTTTTACAATCAGAAATTTTAGATAAACTTTCGACATCATTCAAAACAGCCTTAACAAATATTTCTGGTTTATCTTTTTCAAATAAAATTTGAGTATAAAACTGAGGATACCCATGTTTTAATGTAAGTATTTTTCCATTTTCCTCATAAATATTTCTCACATAGGAGTTTTTCTTTTTAACGCTTAAATCAGTGACCTTATATTTTTGATAAGTTTTTTCATTATAAACGTAATTACGTGTCATAATTAATTCATTAAGATTTAAAATATATTCATTTTTTAAAAAACCGTCCTCTTTATGATCACATTTGCTTAACACAATTATTTCTGAGTGAGAATTAAAGGATATAAAAAAAAATGATAAAAAAAATATTAAAAACTTATTTTCTCTCATTCTTATCTACAAAAAATAAAGCTATAATAAATATTACAGTCCATGCAAATACAGACAATGTCTTAAAAGGGGTGGTATCTGCTCCCCAAACATCAAAGAATAAAGCACCAATAATTATACCTATAGCATAGATAATACTTACAATTTTAACTTTACTCATATTTTATATTACTCTTTGATTAAGTTTTTCTTGAAAAGAGACATACCATTCTTGATTTTATAAGAGTACGATTCTTTAAAACTTTCAAGTTGCCAACCAGTCAGCCTTTTTTCAATTTGAATTATATTTTCTTTTTTCCAATCATCAGTTGTTTCTTCAAGCTTCCAAAGTCGTTTTTCATCATTACTTCTTCCGCAACCATAACAATAGCCTGTTGTTGGATCAGTTTTACAAATACTTATACAAGGTGAAATAATCATTTTTTATAAATTAGTATAAATTTTATTAGATAAATAGATAATTTTTTAACAATTGTCATTGGACAAATAGTTTCAATAATATATAAAACCTCGTAATTTGTGGGGCGATGGCGGAATTGGTAGACGCGTTGGTCTTAGGAACCAATATGGCAACATGTGAAGGTTCGAGTCCTTTTCGCCCTACCATTAGAATATTATGAAAGTTACTGTAGAAAATAAAAAAGGACTTAATAAAGACCTTAAAGTTTTTATCGATAAAGAGACAATGAACTCTTATATGGATGAAAAATATGAAGAGATCAAAGGTAGTGTAAATCTTAAAGGATTTAGACCTGGAAAAGTTCCAAAAGAAATTTTAAAAAGACAATTTGGTAAAGCAGTTTTTGGAGAAGTTTTAGATAAAGTTTTAAAAGAAACATCTACAAAAGCATTAGAGAAAAATAAAATTAAGCCAGCTGGTCAACCAAAGCTTGACTTAAAGACTTACGGTGAAGATAAAGATCTTGAGTATGTTTTGTCAGTCACGGAGTTACCAAAAGTAGAAATTAAATCTTTAGAAAATATTAAATTTGATGAATACACTGTAAAAATTGATGATAGCGAAACAGATAAAAGAATTAAAGAAATAGCAAAAAACCAACCAAATTTTAAGGAAGTAAGTCCTGATACAAAAGCTAAAAAAGGTGATTTAGTTTCTTTAGATTACAAAGCAACAGTTGATGGTAAGGATTTTAAAGGAAGTGAAGGAAAAAATACTCAATTGACTTTAGGTAAAGATTTATTTTTAAAAGGTTTCGATGATCAATTGATTGGAGTTAAGAAAGATGATGAAAAAATTGTAGAAGCAATTTTACCAGAAAATTTTCCAGAAAAAGAATTGGTAAATAAAAAAGCTAAATTTAATTGTAAAATTTTAAGTGTTAAACAATCAGAAGAAGTAAAAATTGATGATGATTTTGCAAAAAATTTAGGAGCAAAAGATTTAAAAGATTTAAAAACGTTAATCTCAAAACAAATTAATGATGAATACAAAAACTCTCTAGACCAATTATCTAAAAATCAAATTTTAAAAGAAATAGAGAAAATTAAGGTAGACGAAGTTCCAGAAAACTTAGTTGAGGAAGAGGTTAAAGTTCTTTCACAAGGTATGTCTGAAGAAGAAGCTAAGAAAAATAAAAAAAATTTTGAAGAAAAAGCAAAAACAAGAATTAAAACTGGATTAATTCTAAATGAGTTTGGTGAAAAAAATCAAATCAAAGTTTCAGAGCAAGAAATTCAAGCTGAAGTTCAAAAACAATTAAGAATGATGCCTGGACAAGAAAAAATGGTTATGGATTTTTACCAAAAAAACCCATCTGCATTAGCGAGTTTAAGAGGAACCGTATATGAAGAAAAAATTTTAAATTTAATCAAAGAAAAAGGTAAAGCAAATAAGAAAGAAATTTCAAAAGAAGAGGCTGAAAAGATTTTAAAAGAAGCTCATAAACACGACCATGATCATGACCATAACCATGGTGAAGAAAAAAAAGAAACTAAGAAAAAATCTTCCACAACATCTGCGAAAGAAAAAAAACCTGTAACTAAAAAGCCAAAATTAAAGCCAGCAGCTAAAAAAGCAAAAAAAGTTAGCAAAAAGTAATCTCAAGTTGTATAAGTAGAACGAATCAACTTATGACAACAAAATTATCAGAACATATGAGCAATCTTGTACCAATGGTTGTTGAGCAATCTAGCAAAGGTGAAAGAGCTTACGATATTTATTCAAGACTATTAAAAGAAAGAATTATTTTTTTAACAGGTCAAATTAATGACAATGTTGCTTCATTAGTTACTGCTCAATTATTATTTTTAGAGGCTGAAGATCCAAAAAAAGAAATTTACTTATACATTAATAGCCCAGGAGGTTTGGTTACAGCAGGACTTGGTATTTACGATACAATGCAATATGTGAAGCCAGACATTTCTACTTTATGTATGGGTCAAGCAGCTTCTATGGGGTCTTTCTTACTTGCCGCAGGAACTAAAGGAAAAAGATTTTCATTACCAAATTCAAGAATAATGGTTCATCAACCCTCTGCAGGTTTCCAAGGACAGGCGACTGATATTGAAATTCATGCTAACGAAGTTTTGTCCTTAAAGAAAAGACTTAATGAAATTTATTCTAAGCATACTGGAAAAAGTGTTGAAGAAATAAAGTCTGCTCTTGAAAGAGATAATTTCATGACAGCAGATGTCGCACAATCTTTTGGTCTTATTGACGAAGTAGTAGAAAAAAGATCTTAATACACAATATATTGAGTCATTATTAATCGAAACTTGATTAGTGCGAGTCTTATATAATAAAGTAATTAAATTGATTCGTTATAAAAATTAAAATGACAACAAATAATAAAAATATTCTTTACTGTTCTTTCTGTGGCAAGAGCCAGCATGAAGTAAGAAAGTTGATTGCTGGTCCAACTGTTTTCATCTGTGATGAATGTGTTGAGCTATGTATGGACATAATTAAAGAAGAGAGCAAAGATACTTTTGTAAAACATCAAGATGGTCTTCCATCCCCGAAGGAAATTTGTTCAGTATTAGATGATTATGTAATTGGTCAAGCTCATGCAAAGAAAGTATTATCTGTTGCAGTACACAATCATTACAAAAGATTAAATTATGAAGGGAAAACAAGTAAAAATGTTGAGCTATCAAAATCTAATATACTTTTAGTGGGTCCTACAGGTTGTGGTAAAACATTGCTTGCTCAAACTCTTGCTAGAATTCTAGACGTTCCATTTACAATGGCTGATGCAACTACTCTAACAGAAGCAGGTTATGTTGGAGAGGATGTTGAAAATATTATTTTAAAACTGTTGCAAGCATCTGACTATAATGTTGAAAAAGCTCAAAGAGGAATAGTTTATATTGATGAGGTTGACAAAATAAGCAGAAAATCTGAAAACCCATCAATTACAAGAGATGTATCTGGTGAAGGTGTTCAGCAAGCGCTTCTTAAAATAATGGAAGGAACAGTTGCTAGTGTTCCGCCTCAAGGAGGAAGAAAACATCCTCAACAAGAATTTTTACAAGTAGACACAACAAATATTTTATTTATTTGTGGAGGAGCATTTGCAGGGCTTGATAAAATAATTTCTCAAAGAGATAAAGGTACATCAATTGGTTTTGGAGCAGATGTAAAAAATACTCAGGACAAGAAAACTGGTGAATGGATGAAAGGATTAGAGCCAGAAGATTTATTAAAATTTGGATTAATCCCAGAATTTATTGGAAGACTTCCAATGATAGCAACACTTGAAGATTTAGACGAAAAATCTTTAATAAAAATATTACAAGAACCAAAAAATTCTTTAACAAAACAATATCAAGAGTTGTTTAAATTGGATGGTGCCAAATTAACATTTAAAGAAAACGCTCTAAAAGAAATAGCTCAAAAAGCTATTAGTAAAAAAACTGGTGCTAGAGGCTTGAGATCTATCTTAGAAAATATTTTACTTAAGACAATGTACGATCTTCCGAGTCAAGATAATATTGAAGAGGTTATTGTTGATGCTGGTGCAGCAAAAGGACAGTCACAACCAATTTTAGTTCATGCTAAAGGTGACAATAAATCTAAGCCAAATAAGACTACAGCGGCTTAATATCCTTAATAAGTAATAAATACCTATTGCATTATAAAATATAATATCCATATTGTTTGTATGGACGTCAAAATTTCACTGCCTTTGCTCCCCTTGAGAGATATCGTAGTCTTTCCAAGCATGGTAATTCCTTTATTTGTAGGAAGAGATAAATCTATTTCAGCACTTAATGAAGTGATGAAAAAAGATAAAAAAATTATTTTAGTAACTCAAAAAAATTCAGAGATTGACGATCCTAAGAAAACAGATGTATTTATGTATGGTTGTGAAGGAAGTATTTTACAATTATTAAAATTACCAGATGGCACAGTTAAAGTTTTGGTTGAAGGTATTAAAAGAGTAAAAATTTTAGATTTTAAGGATAATGAAAAGTTTATAACATGTGATTACACACACTATAACGATGTTTCACCTAAAGATGAGGATTTATTTCCTTTAGCATCTACGGCCTTAAGAAGATTAGAAAAATTAACATCTATAAATAAAAAAATTTCTAATGAAACTATAAACACTATAAAACAATTAAAGGACCCGTCACAAATTGCAGATAATATTGCATCACATATAACAGCTACTATTTCTGAAAAACAACAAATATTTGAAACTGTTGATGTAAAGAAAAGGTTAAACGCCATTATTAAAATAATGGAAAATGAAACAAGTATTATTGGTGTTGAAAAAAGAATTAGAGGCAGAGTTAAAACCCAGATGGAAAAAACACAAAGAGAGTATTATTTAAATGAGCAACTAAAAGCTATTCAAAAAGAACTTGGTGAAATTGAAGATGGTAAAGATGAAACAACCAGTCTGAATAAAGCAATTACAAAAGCGAAGATGCCAAAAGAAGTAGAGAAGAAATGCTTACAAGAATTAAAGAAATTAAAAAATATGAGTCCTATGTCTGCTGAGGCAACAGTTGTGAGAAATTATTTAGATTGGATGACCGAACTTCCTTGGCATAAAAAAAGTGAAGTAGATATAGATTTAAAGAAAGCTCTAGATATTCTTGATAAAGACCATTTTGGATTAGAAAAAGTTAAAGAGAGAATAATAGAATTTTTAGCTGTTCAAAAAAGAATGGAAAAAATTAAAGGTCCAATTTTATGTTTAGTTGGACCTCCAGGTGTTGGAAAAACTTCATTAGGAAAATCGATTGCAAAAGCTACAAACAGGGAATTTGTTAGAATGTCGGTTGGTGGTATGAGAGATGAAGCAGAAATACGGGGTCACAGAAGAACTTATATTGGATCTTTGCCTGGAAAAATTATTCAGATGATGAAAAAAGCTGGAACAAAAAATCCATTAATTTTATTAGATGAAATTGATAAAATTGGAAATGATTATAGGGGAGACCCGTCTTCAGCATTATTAGAAGCTCTAGATCCTGAACAGAACACAACATTTAATGATCATTATCTAGAAGTTGATTATGATTTATCCGATGTGATGTTTGTAACGACTGCTAATACCTTAAATATTTTACCTCCTTTATTAGATAGAATGGAAGTAATTAGATTAGCAGGTTACACTGAGGATGAAAAAATTAGTATCGCAAACAAATATTTGTTGCCAAAACAAATCAAAGATAACGGTGTTAAAGAAAAAGAAATGAAGCTGGACGATGACATTATTAAAGAAGTTATAAGAGGATACACAAAAGAGTCAGGTGTAAGAAATCTAGAAAGAGAAATTTCTAAACTTGCAAGAAAAGTTGTTAAAAAAATTGTAGCTGGTGAAGAAAAAGAAGTTGGAATTAATAATAAAAATTTATCTGATTTTTTAGGTGTTCCTAAGTTTAAGTTTGGAGAATTAGAGACTGAGAATAGAGTAGGTATAGTAACTGGACTTGCTTGGACTGAATATGGTGGAGAAATTTTAAAAATAGAGACAGTTACAATGCCAGGAAAAGGAAGAATGCAAATTACTGGTAAATTAGGTGATGTTATGCAAGAGTCAGTAAAAGCCGCAAAATCTTTTGTAAGATCAAAATGTTTAGAGTATGGAATTATACCGCCTATTTTTGAAAAAAAAGATTTTCATATTCATGTTCCTGAGGGAGCAACACCAAAAGATGGGCCATCAGCAGGAATTGGCATGGTAACTTCAATTGTTTCATCAATTACCAATATTCCTGTACGAAGAGACGTTGCTATGACTGGTGAAGTAACTCTAACAGGTCAAGTATTGCCAATTGGTGGTTTGAAAGAAAAATTATTAGCCGCACATAGAGCTGGAATAAAAGAAGTTTTAATTCCTAAAGAGAACGAGAAAGATCTGGTAGATATGCCTAAGAAAATTGTAGACGATATTAAGATCACTCCAGTTGAATATGCTGATCAGGTTGTAAAAATAGCTTTAACAAAAGAACTCAAACCTACAGAGTGGGTTGAGGTTGATATTTCTAAAAAAGACGATAAATCTCAAGCTAGTATTCAATAATAATTAATTTACATTATTTAAGTGTTGATGTAATAAGTAGCCTTGTTTTGGGCGGTTAGCTCAGTTGGTAGAGCATCTCGTTTACACCGAGGGGGTCAAAGGTTCGAGTCCTTTACTGCCCACCAAAACAACAAAGTGGGGGTGTAGCTCAGTTGGTTAGAGCGATCGCCTGTCACGCGATAGGTCGAGGGTTCGAGTCCCTTCACTCCCGCCACTTTTTCGCATTTTTTAATGTAAATATTAATAAAAATGTGACGTATCAGCCCTTCAACAACAGATAAAAACTGATATATAGATTTCCATGTTATCTGATTTTTTAAAAGATTACCTACCAATAATAATATTTTTAATATTAGCTCTCGGGTTGAGTTGCGCTTTTGTGGTTGTAAACTTTATTTTATCACCAAAAAAACCTGATCCTGAAAAACTTTCAGCTTATGAGTGTGGTTTTGAACCTTTCGAGGACTCAAGAATGGAATTCGATGTGAGATTTTATTTAGTAGCAATTCTATTTATTATTTTTGATTTAGAGATAGCATTTTTATTTCCATGGGCAATATCTCTTGGAAATATTGGATTATTAGGTTTTTCATCAATGATGATTTTTTTGTTCATACTTACAATAGGTTTTATTTATGAATGGAAAAAAGGTGCTTTAGACTGGGAATAGAAATTATAAACCACAATGAATAATAAAATAGATCAAGTTCCGGAGGAATTTAAACAACTTGCAGAAGATTTTAGCAAGAATGGTTTTATTACTACATCACTTGATAATTTAATTAACTGGTCAAGATCAGGATCACTTCATTGGATGACTTTTGGATTAGCTTGTTGTGCTGTTGAAATGATGCAAACAGCTATGCCAAGATATGATTTAGAAAGATTTGGAGCAGCCCCACGAGGTTCTCCAAGGCAATCAGATGTTATGATAGTTGCAGGAACTCTAACAAATAAAATGGCGCCAGCTTTAAGAAAAGTTTATGATCAGATGCCTGAACCAAGATATGTAATTTCAATGGGTAGCTGTGCAAATGGAGGTGGATATTACCATTATTCATATTCAGTTGTAAGGGGATGTGATCGTATTGTTCCTGTAGATGTTTACGTACCAGGATGTCCACCTTCAGCAGAGGCTTTGTTATATGGGGTTCTTCAATTACAAAAAAAGATTAGAAATAAAGGATCTTTTATTAGATAATTATGAAAAATTTAGAGGATTTAGAAAAAAAAATTAATTCCGAGTTAAATACTAAAATTAACAATACTGAAATAAAGCATAACCAAATTTATATTGAAACAGATAAAGAAGACATTATTGATGTCGTTATTTTTTTAAAAACAAATCAAGATACTAAATTTAGACAACTAATTGACATAACAGTTGTTGATTACCCAGAGCAAAATCAAAGGTTTGAAATAGTATACTTGTTTTTAAGTCATGAATTTAATCAAAGATTGATTGTAAAATATTCAATTGCCGAAAATGAAGTTATTCCATCGTTAACTAGCATTTTTCCATCGGCAAACTGGATGGAGAGAGAGGTGTTTGATATGTACGGTGTATCTTTAAAGGATCACCCAGATTTAAGAAGAATACTAACTGATTATGGATTTGAAGGGCACCCACTAAGAAAAGATTTTCCATTAACTGGTCACTCAGAGGTCAGATATAGCGAAGATCAGAAAAAGGTAATTAGTGAACCAGTAAAGCTTGAACAAAATTATAGAAATTTTGATTATGAAAGTCCTTGGGAAGGAACAAGATATATTAAAGAAGAAATTGAGAATAATGACAAAAAAAATTAAAAATCTAAATTTAAATTTTGGTCCTCAGCATCCTGCAGCCCATGGTGTTCTTAGATTAATTTTAGAGCTTGATGGAGAGATCGTTGAGAAGGCAGATCCACATATTGGTTTACTTCATAGAGGAACAGAAAAACTTATAGAAAACAAAACTTACATGCAGGCAGTTCCTTATTTTGATCGTTTAGATTATGTTGCTCCAATGAATCAAGAACATGCTTTCGCATTAGCTGTCGAAAAAATACTTAAAATAGATGTACCAATTAGAGCGCAATACATAAGAGTGATATTTTGTGAAATTGGGAGAATCTTAAGTCATATTTTAAATGTTACAACTCAAGCTTTAGATGTTGGTGCTCTAACACCATCTCTTTGGGGTTTTGAGGAAAGAGAAACTCTAATGACATTTTATGAGAGAGCTTCAGGATCAAGACTTCATGCAAATTATTTTAGAGCAGGAGGCGTTCATCAAGATCTGCCAAAAGGTTTAGAGGAAGATATATCAAAATTTTGCGAAACGTTTCCAAAAATAATTAATGATTTAGAAAGTTTATTAACTGATAATAGAATTTTTAAACAAAGAAATGTCGATATAGGCGTAGTCACAAAAGAAGATGCCTTAGATTACTCTTTTTCAGGAGTTATGATTAGAGGCTCAGGTGTTCCATGGGACTTGAGAAAATCTCAGCCTTATGATTGCTATGAAAGTTTAGACTTTAAAATTCCAGTTGGAAAAAATGGAGATTGTTATGACAGATATTTATGCAGAATTGAAGAAATGAAAGAAAGCGTTTCAATTATTAAACAATGTCTTGCTAAAATGGAAAAAGGTCCAATTAAATCATTAGATGGCAAGATTAGCCCTCCACCTAAGGCAGATATCAAACAATCAATGGAAGCTTTAATACATCATTTTAAACTTTTCACAGAAGGATATAGAGTTCCAAAAGATGAAATTTATACAGCTGTTGAGGCACCAAAAGGAGAATTTGGTGTTTACTTAATATCTGATGGATCAAGTAAACCTTATAAATGTAAAATAAGAGCACCAGGGTTTTCACATTTACAGTCAATGGATTATCTAATCAAAGGTCATATGTTAGCAGATGTTCCTGCGGTATTAGGTTCTTTAGATATTGTTTTCGGTGAGGTAGACAGATGAGTTTAAGAAGACCTTCTAAAGATCAACCAGAAAATTTTGAATTTAATGCTTCATCATTAGAAGCAGCAAATGTTATTGTTGCAAAATATCCTGAAGGTAAACAGCAAAGTGCTGTAATGGCTTTGCTATATATAGCTCAAAAACAAAATAATAATTGGATACCATTAGCTGCAATGAAGTACATCGCTAAGTTTTTAGATATGCCTTATATTAAAGTTTATGAGGTAGCTACTTTTTATACAATGTATAATTTGGCACCTGTAGGCAAATACTTTGTTCAAGTATGCACAACAACACCCTGCATGATAAGAGGTGCAAATCAATTAGTTGAGGCATGTAAGGAAAAAATTTCAGAAAATGAGTGTGAATTATCTAATGATAAAAGCTGTTCTTGGATGGAAGTTGAATGTTTAGGAGCATGTGTCAATGCACCAATGATGCAAATCAATGATGATTATTATGAAGATTTAGACAAACAAAAAACTTTAGATATTTTAGATAAAATTTTAAATGGAGAAACTCCAAAACCTGGTTCGTATAGAGGAAGAGTAAATAATGAACCAGAAAATAATAGGAAAACTTTAATGGATTTAAAAAATGCTTAAAGATCAAGATAGAATTTTTCAAAATTTATATAATGACAAAGGCTCAGATGTATCTTCATCACAAGAGAGAGGTGATTGGGTAAATACAAAAGAAATTACTGACAAAGGAAGAGAATGGATAATTAATGAAATTAAAGAGTCTCAACTAAGAGGTCGAGGTGGTGCAGGATTTCCTACTGGTTTAAAATGGTCATTTGCGCCAAAAGAAGTTGGATCTAGACCACATTACCTAGTTATTAATGGTGATGAGTCTGAACCAGGAACTTGTAAAGACAGAGATATTTTAAGATTTGAACCTCACAAATTAATAGAGGGTTGTTTAATAGCATCTTATGCAGTGCAAGCACATGTCTGTTATATTTACATAAGAGGAGAATATTTTGTTGATGGTCAAAAACTTCAAGCAGCAATAGATGAAGCTTATGAAAAAAAATTGTTAGGTAAAAATGCAGCTGGTACAGGATGGGATTTAGATATTTATATTCATTACGGAGCTGGTGCATATATTTGTGGTGAAGAGACTGCACTTCTTGAAAGTTTAGAAGGCAAAAAAGGACAACCTAGATTAAAACCACCTTTCCCAGCTTTGATAGGCCTATATGGATGTCCTACAATAATTAATAATGTTGAAACAATTGCAGTGGTTCCTACTATTTTAAGAAGAGGAGCCAAATGGTTTTCTTCTTTAGGAAGAGAAAAAAATACTGGAACCAAAATTTTTTGTATTTCTGGAAATGTAAACAATCCTTGTAATGTTGAAGAAGAAATGAGCATTCCTTTAAAAGAATTGATAGAAGTTCATGCTGGTGGTGTAATTGGTGGATGGGAAAATTTACAGGCTGTAATACCTGGCGGTTCTTCAATGCCATTAATACCTAAAGAAAGATGTGAAACTTTAAAAATGGACTTTGATGCTTGTGTTGAGGAAAAAAGCGGACTTGGTACAGCAGGTATTGTGGTTATTAACAAAGATCAGGACATAATTAAATGTATGGCAAGGATTGCAAGATTTTACAAACATGAGAGTTGTGGTCAATGTACACCTTGTAGAGAAGGTTCTGGTTGGATGTGGAGAATGCTTGAGAGAATGGCAAAAGGAGACGCAACTAAAGATGAAGTAGATATGTTAGGTGATGTTACAAATCAAATTGCAGGACATACTATTTGTGCTTTTGGAGAAGGCTCATCATGGCCAGTTCAAGGATTGCTTAGACACTTTAAAAAAGAAATTGAGAAAAGAAACAATTTGGATCCTATTGTTCAAAAGAAAAACAATATTCCATATTTAGTAGATCAACATTTGTTGGATAAAAAAAATGCTTAAATTAAAAGTAAATGAAATCGAAGTTGAAGTTGAAGAGGGTTTAACTGTTCTTCAAGCTTGTGAAAAAGCTGGAGTTGAAATACCAAGATTTTGTTACCATGAAAAATTATCTATAGCAGGTAACTGCAGAATGTGTTTAGTTGAAATGGAAAAATCTCCTAAACCAATTGCCTCATGTGCTATGCCAGCTGCAGAAGGTATGAATATTAAAACAAATACTGCTTTAGTAGAAAAAGCTCGTAAGGGAGTTATGGAATTTTTATTAGCTAACCATCCCTTAGATTGTCCAGTGTGTGATCAAGGTGGGGAATGTGATCTTCAAGATCAATCAATGTACTACGGAGTAGACAAATCAAGATTTAAAGAAAACAAAAGATCTGTTCCTGAAAAAAATATGGGACCATTGATTAAAACTCAAATGACAAGATGTATTCACTGTACGAGATGTGTAAGATTTGCAACTGAAGTTGCGGGAGTTCCAGAGCTTGGTGCTATTGGAAGAGGTGAAGATATGCAAATTACAACTTATCTAGAGCAATCAATGCAATCTGAATTGTCTGCTAACGTTGTAGATTTATGCCCAGTAGGAGCTCTAACGTCAAAACCTTATGTATTTGAAGCTAGACCATGGGAATTAAAAAAAACAGAAACAATTGATGTAATGGATGCAATTGGATCAAATGTAAGAGTAGATACATATGATTGGGAAGTCAAAAGAGTACTTCCAATTATAAATGAAGACATTAATGAGGAATGGATCTCCGACAAAACAAGATATGCTTGCGATGGTCTTCTACATCAAAGATTAGACACTCCATTTATTAAATATAACGGCAAGTTTGAAAAGGCCTCATGGGATGAAGTGTACAAAATAATTAAATCTAAATTTGAAAACACACCAAAAGAAAAAATAACTGGTTTTGTTGGCGATTTAACCAATATGGAGACTAGTTATATTTTTAAAGAATTTTTTGATCGAACAATTGATACTAAAAATTACGAGTCAAGATCTGATAACAGATTTATAAATACTTCAAAAAGAGAAAACTATTTATTTAATTCTTCTATAAATGGGATTGAGGAAGCAGATTTAATCTTTATAGCAGGTGCTAACCCAAGATATGAGGCAACTGTTTTAAATGCTAGAATTAGAAAAGCTTATTTAAACAACAATACAAAAATAATTTCACTTAATGATGTTGGCGACTTAACTTATCCTTATCAAAGTCTAGATGGTCAAACTCAAACTTTAAATAATATTCTTGAAGGCAATCATGATATATCCAATGAAATTGTTAATTCAAAAAAACCACTTATTATTCTTGGTGAGTCTCTACTTAGATTAAAGTCTTCAGAATTTTTGTTTAACAAAACAAAAGAATTTTTATTAAAAAATAATAAAATTTCAGATGAATGGAACTCTTTCAATATTTTGTCAACCGATGCTGCAACAGTAGGAAATATTGATCTTGGAATAATTAATAATGAAAATAATTTAATAAGTGATTTAAAAGAACATAAATTTGATATTGTTTATCTTGTAGGTCAAGACAATTTAGAATTTGATAAAAAAGATGAATTCATAATTTATCAAGGTAGTCATGGTGACAAAGGTGCTGAATCTGCTGATATTATTTTACCAGGTGCTGCTTACACTGAACAAGACGGATACTTTACTAATTTAGAAGGAAAAATTCAAAAAGCCTTCAAAGCATCTTACCCACCCGGTGAAGCAAAAGAAGATTGGCAAATAATTAATGAACTAGCTGAATTTATGAATAATAGAAAATTATTTAATGACAGAGATGAATTAGAAAGCAGCATGTTTAATTATTTAAATTTACAAAAAGAAAAACAAGTGGATGACCAAAATAATTCTTCTAAAGAATTTGAAACTGAAAATTTAATAATTAAAGTAAAAGATTATTATTTTTCGAATGTTATTGCTAGATCATCAAAAACAATGGTTGAATGTAATAACTCTAAATTAAATTTAAAATTAACAGGTACAGAAGGTTAATATGGAATACTTGAGCATAGTTTTTCAAGAAGTTTATAAGATTTTGTTCTTACTAGTTCCTGTTCTTGTTTCTGTAGCAATGATAGTTTGGCTTGATAGAAGGGTTTGGGCTTTTGTTCAAAAAAGACAAGGACCTAATGTTGTTGGTCCGTTTGGTTTATTACAATCTTTAGCTGATGCTTTAAAATATATATTTAAAGAAATTATTATTCCATCTAGTTCAAATAAAGTGATTTTCATACTAGCTCCTATAGTCACAATGACTTTAGCTTTGATCGCATGGGCTGTAATACCATTTAGCGCAACTCAGGTTTTGGCAGATATCAATGTTGGAATTCTTTACTTATTTGCTGTTTCTTCATTAGGTGTTTACGGAATAATAATGGGTGGTTGGGCATCTAATTCTAAATATCCTTTTCTAGGAGCAATTCGTTCAGCTGCTCAAATGGTATCTTATGAGGTTTCAATTGGGGTAATAATTATCAATGTTTTACTTTGTGTTGGTTCACTGAATTTAAACGACATCGTTATTGCTCAACAAAATATGTGGTTTGTAATTCCATTATTTCCAATGTTTGTAATATTTTTTATTTCCGCTTTAGCTGAAACTAACAGACCTCCGTTTGATTTACCTGAAGCAGAAGCAGAGTTGGTTGCTGGTTATCAAACAGAATATTCAGGAATGATGTATGCAATGTTTTGGTTGGGTGAGTATGCAAACATTTTATTGATGTGTGCGATGGGTGCAATATTATTTTTAGGCGGCTGGATGTCCCCAATTGATGTTTATCCATTTACGTTAGTGCCAGGTGCATTCTGGTTAATATTAAAAATTCTTATTTTATTCATTCTTTTTGCTTTAGTTAAAGCGATAGTACCTAGATATAGATATGACCAATTAATGAGACTTGGTTGGAAAATTTTTCTTCCCTTTTCTTTAATTTGGGTGGTATTAACAGCTAGCTATTTGTTTTATTTTAACCTTTTACCTGTGAATTAATAATGACGATATCAAGATTTTTTAAAACTATATTGATGACAGACTTCATTGGTGGTTTATTAATTGCTATAAAAGAATTATTTAAATCAAAAAAAACAATTAATTACCCATTTGAAAAAGGTAAAATTAGTCCCCGTTTTAGAGGTGAGCATGCTTTGAGAAGGTATCCAAATGGAGAAGAAAGATGTATTGCTTGTAAATTATGTGAAGCAGTTTGCCCAGCACAGGCAATAACAATCGAGTCAGCTGAAAGAGAAGACGGAAGTAGAAAAACAACACGTTACGATATTGATATGATGAAGTGTATTTACTGCGGTTTATGTGAAGAATCTTGCCCAGTAGATGCAATAGTACAAGGTCCAAATTTTGAGTTTTCAACGGAAACAAGAGAAGAACTTTATTACACAAAAGAAAAATTATTAGATAATGGTGATAGATGGGAGAATGTTTTGGAAGCTAATATTAAAGCTGACAATATCCATAGATAAAAATGATTGCACACGCTATTTTTTTTTATACATTTTCTATAATTGCTGTCGTTTCAGCTATAATGGTAACAGCTTCTAAAAATACCGTTCACTCGGTATTTTTCTTAATTCTTGATTTCATAAGTATCTCTTGTCTTTTCATAATGATTGGTGCTGAATTTTTAGGAATGATAATGCTAATTGTTTATGTTGGTGCTGTAGCAGTTTTATTTTTGTTTGTTGTTATGATGTTAAACGTAGCTCAACAAAAAAATCAATGGTTTGCAGGTCAATCAACCTCTAAACACATTCCAGTTGGTTTAATTATAAGCACATTAATTTTCTTTGAAATTATAATTGTGATAGGTGGCTGGAAATATAAACCTGAAATTTTTGATATTAACAATTCACTTGCTAATACAAGTGTAAGCAACACTCATTCATTGGGCCAAATTTTATACACTGATTATATTCATGTTTTTCAAATAAGTGGAATGATTCTACTCGTAGCTATGATTGGAGCCATAGTATTAACTTTTAGACAAAGATCTGGAGTCAAAAGACAAAGTTATATCAAACAAATATCTAGAGAAAGAGCAGAAGGTGTTGAGGTGTTAGAAGTTCAGAGTAACAAGGGAGTTAAAATAGATGATTGATATAGGTTTAGGACATTATTTGACTTTAGGCGCTGTTATTTTCTCAATTGGAGTAATTGGTATTTTTCTTAATAGAAAGAACATCATTGTTATATTAATGAGTATTGAACTGATATTACTTGCAGTAAATATCAACTTAGTTGCTTTTTCTATTTATTTGGGAGATTTGGCAGGACAAGTCTTTACTTTATTTATTCTCACTGTTGCAGCAGCAGAAGCCGCCATAGGATTAGCAATCATTGTTGTATATTTCAGAAACTCAGGAACAATACGAGTTGAAGAAATAGATAAGTTAAAAGGATAAACATGGAACTATCAATTATATTCCTTCCACTTATTGCTTCAATTATATCAGGTTTTTTTGGCAGATATATCGGTGATAGAAATTCTGAAATAGTAACAAGTGTTCTAGTTTCAATTTCTGCACTCTTATCAATTTATGTTTTTTATCAAGTAATAGCAAACCAATACGAAGAAAATATTGTTATAGCCACCTGGATAAGCTCAGGTTCACTTGATGTAAATTGGTCGATGTTAATTGATCCTTTATCAGCAGTGATGTTAGTAGTTGTAACATCCGTATCTGCCTTAGTACACATCTATTCAATTGGTTACATGTCTCATGATCCTCATAAACCAAGATTTATGGCTTATTTATCATTATTCACATTTGCAATGTTGATGCTTGTAACATCAGATAATTTTATTCAACTATTTTTTGGCTGGGAAGGTGTTGGTCTTTGTTCATATTTCCTAATTGGTTTTTGGTTTAAAAAAGAAAGTGCAAATGCTGCAGCCATAAAAGCATTTGTTGTAAATAGAGTAGGTGATTTTGGTTTTGCTTTAGGAATTTTTTTAATATTTTATTTATTTGGAACAGTAAATTATTCAGAAGTTTTTCAACAAATTCCAACAGTTGTAGATAAAAGTTTATCCTTTTTAGGTTTTGAAGTTAATGCAATAGATTTAGTTTGTTTGCTTTTATTTATAGGAGCAATGGGTAAATCTGCACAGATATTACTACATACTTGGCTACCTGATGCTATGGAAGGTCCAACTCCAGTTTCTGCATTGATTCACGCAGCAACGATGGTAACAGCTGGTGTTTTTTTAGTAGTAAGATGCTCTCCAATTTACGAATATTCACCATTAATACTAAATTTTATAACTATAGTTGGAATGACTACAGCATTCTTTGCAGCAACGGTTGCTCTGGTTCAAACAGATATAAAAAAAATTATTGCTTACTCTACGTGTAGCCAACTTGGCTATATGTTTTTTGCAGCTGGAGTAGGTGCATACAATGTTGCTATGTTTCACTTATTTACTCACGCATTTTTTAAAGCTTTATTATTTTTAGGATCTGGTTCAGTAATTCATGCATTTAAAGATGAGCAAAATATAAATAACATGGGAGGTGTATGGAAAAAGTTACCATATACTTATGCTTTAATGATAATAGGAACGCTTGCTTTGACAGGTTTTCCATTTTTATCAGGATTTTATTCTAAAGACGCAATTATAGAATTTGCGTATTTAAAAGGTAATACTACTGGATATTATGCAGCTGGCATTGGAATAATTACAGCATTTTTAACATCTATTTATTCATGGAGGTTGATATTTAAAACTTTCCATGGTGAGTACAATAATAAAGAGATAAAGATAGAGGAAACACACGAGTCTCCATTAGTTATGCTTGTTCCATTATTTATTCTTTCAATAGGAGCTGTTTTTGCAGGTTTTCTATTTAAAGGACTATTTATCGGTCATGGTGAGAATTTATTCTGGGCAGAGTCTATTAAGTTTTTAGAGCCTTTGAGTACTGAGCACCCACCTTTATGGTTTTTACTTTTAACTCCGTGTTTGGTTTTATTATCTATTCCAATTGCTTATTACTTATTTGTTAAGAACAAAGAATTACCTTACTCAATAGCTTCAATGAACAAACCTTTGTATAATTTTTTAGTAAATAAATGGTACTTTGATGAGTTATATGATGTGTTGTTTATTAAATCTTCAAAAAAACTAGGTTTATTTTTATGGAAATTTTGTGATGGAACCATAATTGATGGTTTTGGTCCTGATGGAATTTCTTCTTTTATAAAAAAATGTTCAATTAAAGCAACCAAATTTCAAAGTGGTTTTATCTATCAATATGCATTTGTAATGTTGTTAGGTTTCTCTGCTTTACTAACCTTTTTAATAGTTAAATAATGAATTTTCCTATTCTTTCATCTTTAATATTATTGCCAATAGTTGGTGCTTTATTTTTATTTTTTACTAAAGATAAAGAAGGAAATAATTTAACTGCTAAATATGTTGCTTTATTTACAACTGTAGTAAATTTTTTAATTTCTATTTATCTGTGGATTTCTTTTGACCAATCAACTTCTAGTTTTCAATTTGTAGAGGATAGAGTATGGATTGAAGGATTTATTAATTATAAAGTTGGAATAGATGGTATTTCAATTTTATTTATTATTTTAACTACATTTATAACTCCCATTTGTATTATATCTGTAAATAATTCAGTCAAAAATAGATTAAGAGATTTTTTAATTGCAATTCTTATCATGGAAAGTTTCATGATAGGTGTTTTTTGTGCACTTGATTTAGTTGTATTCTATTTATTTTTTGAAGCTGGCTTAATCCCAATGTTTTTAATTATTGGTATTTGGGGAGGTGAAAGAAGAGTTTATTCAGCATTCAAATTCTTTTTGTACACACTTTTAGGATCTGTTTTGATGTTGGTTGCAATAATTTCAATTTATTGGATTACAGGAACAACTGATGTAGTTCAACTTTACGAAATTGGTATTGATGTTAAATATCAAAATCTTTTGTGGTTAGCATTTTTTAGCTCATTTGCCGTTAAAACACCTATGTGGCCAGTTCATACTTGGTTACCCGATGCACATGTTGAGGCTCCTACTGCTGGTTCTGTTTTGTTAGCTGCTATATTATTAAAGATGGCTGGATATGGTTTTATAAGATTTTCTTTAGGCCTTTTCCCAATTGCATCAGAGGTATTTACTCCATTAATTTACACTTTGAGTGTTATAGCAATCATATTTACCTCACTGATAGCCTTAATGCAGGAAGATATGAAAAAATTAATTGCTTATTCATCAGTTGCGCATATGGGTTTTGTAACTTTGGGTATATTCACTTTGCAACAGCAGGGAATTGAAGGAAGTATAATTCAAATGATTAGTCACGGATTAGTTTCAGCAGCATTATTTTTAACTGTAGGTGTAGTTTATGACAGAATGCATTCTAGATTAATAAGTACATATGGAGGACTAGTTTCTGTAATTCCAAAATATTCAATATTGTTCATGTTATTTGCTTTGGCATCTCTAGGTTTACCTGGAACTAGTGGTTTTATCGGTGAGTTTTTAATATTAATGGGAGCTTTTAAAGATAATTTTTTAGTAGCATTTATAGCAAGTATTGGGGTGATTTTAGGAGCTGCATACATGTTGTGGCTTTATAAAAGAGTAATATTTGGAAAATTAATAAACAAAGATCTTAAAACAATTTTAGATTTAAATAGATCTGAATACTTTATATTAAGTTGTTTAGCTGCACCAATCTTATTTTTTGGTTTTTATCCTGATCCATTAATAAACACTATTGAAGTTTCTGTGACTGACCTAATTAATATGCATAACACAAATATAGCTAGTAAATAATATGGAAAATTTAAATTTAGTATTACCTGAAATATTTATTTCACTTTCAATAATGTTTTTACTTATTTTGGGTGTTTTTAAAAAAAATAGTTCAAAAATCACTTTCAATCTATCTTTGTTTACAATTTTAATTACAGCAATAATAACAATAAACGAAACGTTCTCGGTTAGTAGGGAAACATTGTTTAATGAAAGTGTTGTGATTGACATTATGTCTTCACTAATGAAAATTATAACTTTAATTGGAGGTTTTTTAGTTTTAGTTATTTCATCAAGCTATTTAAAAACATTTAAAATATATAACATCGAATACCCAGTTCTTATTTTGAGCTCTATACTTGGTATGATGGTAATGATTAGTTCAAATGATTTAATTGTTTTTTATATGGGATTAGAATTACAATCATTAGCTCTTTACGTATTAGCAACATATAATAGAGATCAACTAAAATCATCCGAAGCTGGTTTGAAATATTTTGTTTTAAGTGCACTATCTTCAGGATTGTTATTATATGGATGTTCTTTAGTTTATGGTTTTTCAGGCTCAACTAATTTTGATGTAATATCAAATCAATTAAATTCTAATGAATATGTTTTAACATTTGGAATTGTATTTATCTTAGTTGGTTTAGCATTTAAAATTTCTGCAGTTCCATTTCATATGTGGGCACCTGATGTTTACGAGGGGTCACCAACAACTGTAACTTTATTTTTTACAATAGTACCAAAGATCGCTGCTTTAACTGTATTTATAAGATTTTTATATGTTCCTTTCCTAAATTTAATTGATCAATGGCAAATGATAATAATTTTCTTATCAATTGCTTCCATGGTGTTTGGAGCTGTTGCTGCAATAGGGCAAACTAATATTAAAAGACTAATTGCTTATAGCTCTATTGGACATATTGGTTACACATTAGCAGGGCTAGCCACAGCTTCGAATGAAGGAATTCAAAGTTCAATAATCTATATTTCAATATACGTAGTTATGAATTTAGCTCTTTTCTCATGTCTATTGATGTTAAGAAGAAAGGATCAATATTATGAGAATATTGAGGATCTCTCAGGATTATCAAAAAACCATCCACTATTATCCCTATGTTTGCTTGTAATACTCTTTTCTTTAGCTGGAATACCACCTCTAGCTGGTTTCTTTGCTAAGTTTTATGTTTTTAAAGCAGTATTAGAACAATCAATGTTTTTCTTAGCTATAGTAGGATTGTTATCTACAGTAGTTGCAGCTTTTTATTATTTAAGAATTATAAAAATAATTTACTTTGATAAAGAAAAAGACAAATACGATACTGACCATAGCTTATGGTTAAAATTTTCACTTACAGTTTCAACGATATTAATTCTTTTATACTTCATATTCCCAAGTCAGTTAATAGAAGTTGTTTCAAGAATTAATATTATTTGATGAAATTAAAAAAATTTAAATTTAAAAAAGTTAAGAGCACTAATAATACTGCAATAAGAATTATCAAAGAAACTAAATATAACTTAGGTATGGTTGTCGCTGAAACACAAATGAATGGTAGAGGACAGTATGGAAGAAAATGGATATCGTTAAAAGGAAATTTGTTTATATCTTTCTTCAATGAACTTAATAAAACAAAACTATCGATTAACACTATAACAAAAATCAATTGTCTTTTAGTAAAAAAATTACTCTCGTTATTTACAAGTAAAAAAATTTTATTTAAAAAACCAAATGACTTATTAATTGATAAAAAAAAGATTAGTGGCATTTTACAAGAAGTCATATTTATAAGAGGTAAAAAATTTTTAATTACTGGCATAGGCATAAATATTAAAAAAAATCCAATTATAAGAAATTATCCTGCCACAAACTTGCAAGAGGTAACTAAAAAAAGTATTAGTAAATTAATTGTAGAAAATAAACTAAAACAACTTTTTGAAAAAAATTTATCGAAATTGTATAAAAATTAAATAATGTATATTCTAGGTGATATTGGTAATACGGAAACAAAATTATGTGTTGTTTCTAAAAATAATAAAATTTCAAAAAAAATTACTTTTTTATCAAAATCTATAAATAACAGACAGCTTAATATTTTATTTAAAAAAAATAAAATTCAATTAAATAAAATTGAAAAAATATTATTTTGTAGTGTCGTTCCAAAAACATTTTCTATAATTAATAAATTTTTATCGAAAAAAGTTAAACAAAAATGCTATGAGGTTAAAAAATTAAACTTAAAATCACTTATAACAATCAAAGTAGATTATAAACAGGTAGGCTCAGATAGAATTACTAATGCTATAAGTTTAATGAATAACAAAAATAATTTTATAATTTTAGATTTTGGTACAGCAACAACTTTCGATGTACTTATTAGAAATACTTATTTTGGAGGAATTATTGCCCCGGGTGTGAGATTGTCTCTTAATACCTTGTCTGACAAAGCAACCTTGATTCCAAAAATAGATTTAAAAAAGATTAATAAAGTGATTGGCAAAAATACAATCGCTGCTGTTAGATCAGGCTTTTTTTGGGGTTATGCGGGTTTAATTGACAATATTATTAATTTAATTAAGAAGGAAACTGGAAAATCTTTTAAAGTAATTATTACTGGTGGATTTTCAGATTTATTTAAAAACTCAATAAAAACGAAAGCAAGTCACAACCAAGATATTACAATTAAAGGCTTAATAAAGATTTCAAAGTTAATTAAATAATATGAAAGATGAACTATTATTTTGTCCATTAGGTGGATCAGGCGAAATAGGCATGAACATGAATTTGTTTGGCTATGGGCAGCCTAGTGATCATAAATGGATTATGGTCGACATAGGGGTAACATTTGCAGATGATACTATTCCAGGTGTTGATTTAATTTATCCAGATCCTGGGTTTATAGTAGAAAGAAAAGATAATTTATTAGGAATAGTTTTAACACACGCACACGAGGATCACATTGGTGCAATTGCTCACCTATGGCCAAAATTACAATGTAAAATTTTTGCAACTCCTTTTACAGCTGTATTAATTCGAGAAAAATTTAGAGAAAAACAAATTGATATAACTAATGATTTACAGATTGTTGAGTTAAATGGAAAGGTTTCTCTGGATCCATTTGAAATTGAATACATTACTTTAACGCATTCTATATTAGAACCAAATGGACTTAGAATAAAAACTCCTGCAGGCGTTATTTTGCATACTGGAGATTGGAAGGTAGATCCAAATCCTTTGATTGGAGAAAATATAAACGAAAAAAGATTAAAGGAAATTGGTGAGGAAGGAGTGCTAGCAATGATTTGCGATTCAACAAATGTTTTTAGCGCCGGTAGATCAGGTTCAGAATTAGATGTAAGAAAAAATATGTTAAACGTTATGTCTCGATTAAAAAAAAGAATTATCATAACATCATTTGCTTCCAATGTAGCTAGAATGGAGACAGCTTTTTATTGTGCAGAACAAACAGGAAGACAAATCTCTTTAGTTGGTAGATCAATGCATCGTATTTATAAAGCTGCGCGTCAATGTGGATATTTAAAAAATACAATTGAGCCAATTGATCCAAGAGAAGCTAAAAATTTTTCAAGAGAAAAAATTGTGTATTTATGTACTGGAAGTCAAGGCGAACCAATGGGTGCAATGATGAGAATTTCTAGCTATGTTCATCCAGATGTTTTTATTGAAAAAGGTGATGCTGTAATTTTTTCTTCAAAAATTATACCTGGTAATGAAAAAAAACTTTATAAACTTCACAATCAACTTGTTAAAGATGGAATTGAAGTAATATCTGAAGAAACTGAATTTGTACATGTTTCTGGACATCCAAATAGAGAAGACCTTAAAGAGATGTATCAATGGGTAAAACCTAGGTGTGTAATACCTGTGCACGGTGAACATAGACATATGATAGAGCACATTAATTTTGCAAAAGAAATGCAAGTACCACATCCAGTTCAAGTCGAAAATGGTGATATCGTTAAGTTATATCCGGGTGAAAAACCTGAAGTATATGACAAGGCTCCAAGCGGCAGACTCTACTTAGATGGCAGTGTTAGTGTTGATCCAGATTCACAATCGATAAAAGATAGGAAAAATTTAAGTGCAAATGGATATCTCGAGGTAACAATTATGATTACACCTAAAGGTAATATACACAATAATCCTATTCTTTCATTTCGTGGTTTACCTGTAGATGATCGAGATGATTTTGTTTATGGATTAGAGGAAGAAATAGAGAAAACCTCTAGAACTTTTAAAATTGGAAGCAAACAACAAGAACACAATCTTATGGATGCATTAAAAATTGCCTGTAGAAAATTTTCTAAAGAGAGAACAGGGAAAAAACCTTTTACCAATATCAATTTAGTAAGAATTTAATGAGCGCAACAGGCCTAGCTATTATCTATATAATTATATGGTGGATAGTTTTTTTTGCTATTCTACCTATTGATGTGAATCGAACAAAGATTGTAAAAATTGACGGTGAGGATCCTGGCTCACCTGAAAATCCAAAAATGGTGAAAAAATTCCTTTATTGCACTGGAATTACTACTGTCATTTTCATAATAATTTACTTATTAATTAAATTTGAATATTTAAATTTAAGAAATATGATTAATTAAGATGTTTTTATCAAATTCATTTATACCAATATTAAAAAATATTCCTTCAGAAGCAAAAATTAAATCTCATCAATTGATGTTGAGAGTAGGCATGATTAAGCAAGCCTCAGCAGGAATTTATTCATGGTTACCTTTAGGTTTTAAGGTAATGAAAAAAATAGAAGACATTGTCAGACAAGAACAAAACAAAATTGGAGCTCAAGAAATATTAATGCCAACAATTCAATCCAGTGAAATTTGGAAAGAAAGTGGGCGTTATGACGATTATGGTGAAGAGATGCTTAGAATAACTGACCGTCAAAATAGAGAAATGTTATATGGACCAACCAATGAAGAACAGGTTACTGAGATTTTTAGATCTTCAATAAAATCTTATAAATCACTCCCACAACTTTTGTATCATATACAATGGAAATTCAGAGATGAAATTAGACCTAGATTTGGAATTATGCGTGGTAGAGAATTTTATATGAAAGACGCCTATTCATTTGATGTGTCTGATGAAGAAGCTTTTTATTCTTATAATAAATTCTTTCTTTCTTATTTAAGAACATTTAAAAGATTATCTTTGACAGCAATACCCATGGCTGCTGATACAGGACCTATAGGTGGAAATTTATCTCATGAATTTATTATTCTTGCTGATACTGGTGAAAGTAAAATTTTCACAGATAAAAGAATATTCGATCTTGATAATGATGATACTGAACTAGAAAAAACATCATTAGAGAGTATGAGAAAAAAATATGAACAATTCTATGCTGTAACTGATGAAAAGTTTAATAAAGAAGAGTTTGAAAAAATTGTTTCTAAGGAAAATCAATTGATTACAAAAGGTATCGAGGTAGGTCATATATTTTATTTTGGTGACAAGTATTCAAAACCAATGGGAGCATCTGTTGATTTGCCAGGAGGAAAAAAGGATTTTGTCAAAATGGGCTCTTATGGAATTGGTGTATCAAGGTTAGTAGGGGCTATAATTGAGGCAAAATATGACGACAAAAATGAAATCATGAAATGGCCATTGTCTGTTGCTCCTTATGATATTGCTTTAATACCTATGATAAATAAAAATGACACCTCAGCTTTAGATAAAGCAAATAATATCAATATAGAATTGCTTAAAAATAATATTGATTCAATCATTGATGATACAGATGAGAATTTCTCATCAAAAATAAAAAAAATGAATTTAATTGGTGCTCCATTTCAAATTATTATTGGTAAGAAAAGTGAGGGTGATTTATTAGAGTTCAAGGAAACCGGTGGTGAAACTCAAAATTTACCATTAAGTAAAATTATAGAAATTATAACTAAACAAAAAAATTCAATTTGATTTCTACTTTAGAAAAAGAAATTACTTTTAGATTTTTAAAAGCCAGAAAAAAAGATGGCTTTTTGAATGTTATATCAATTTTTTCTTTTATTGGCATAAGCCTAGGTGTTGCTGTTCTTATCATCGTAATGTCTGTTATGAATGGATTTAGAACTGAATTAATTGACAAGATAGTTGGCTTTAATGCTCATGCGGTTGTTAAACCTTACGATAAACCGTTAGACTCCTTGTCAGATAAAGATTTTGCTAAAGGTGTTTTATCAAATGACGGAGAAGCAGTTATTTTTCACAAGAATGGCACCAAAGGTGTTTTGCTAAAAGGATATTTAGAAAAAGATTTTAAAGATCTAGAAATTTCAAATAATGATAGTTTTTTTGGTTCTAAAAATTTAAATGAAAATACAATTTCTATTGGTCGAGATTTAAGTAATATCTTAGGATTAGATATTGGAGATGAGGTTTCAATTACTTCACCTTCAGGAGTTCAAACCTTAGTTGGGTCTTTACCAAAGCAAAAATTATTTCTTATAACCTCAATATTTGAAAGTGGATTATCAGAATATGATGAAAATATTGCGTATATAAATTTAAACACTTTAGAAGATTTTTTTGACAAAAATAAAAATGATAGATTTACCGAGTATTATTTTAAAGATCCAAAACATATTGAATATCATAAAGAAAAACTGATGAAATTATACCCTGATTCATTTGTATACACATGGGCTGATATGAATAGTTCATTATTTTCAGCACTTAAAGTTGAAAGAAATGTTATGTTTATTATTTTATCTTTAATTATTATTGTTGCTGCCTTTAATATAATCTCAGGATTAACAATTTTAGTTAAAAATAAAACTCGAGATATTGCAATTTTAAAATCTATTGGAGTCTTGAATAAATCTATAATTAAAATATTTTTTCTTGTTGGTGTTTCAATTGGAACATCAGCAACAATTTTTGGAATACTCTTAGGTGTAACATTCTCAATTTATGTAGAGAACATTAGACAATTTTTAAGCTCTACTTTTAATATTAGTTTATTTCCAGAAGAAATATATTTTCTAAGCAAGATGCCCTCAGAAATAAATGTAAATTCTATAGTAATTATAACAATCTGTTCAATATTAATAACAATAATAGTTTCTATATTTCCAGCGCTTAAAGCTGCAAATATGGATCCTATAAAATCACTGAAGTATGAATAATTTTTTAGAATTAATTAATTTACGAAAAAGTTTTACTACAGAAAAAAAAATTAATGTATTAAGAGGTCTATCTAGAAAATTTAGGTTAGGTAAAACTTACTCAATAATGGGACCATCTGGATCTGGAAAATCAACTTTACTTAATTTAATTTCATTAATTGATAAACCAACATCTGGTATAATTAAGTTTGATAATCATGAGATAAATTTCAGTCAAAATGAAAAAAATGATTTATTTAGATCTAAAAGAATAGGTATTGTATACCAAGAAAACAATCTTCTTTCTGATTTTACAGCATTGGAAAATGTCTATTTTGCTTCTTTATCTCTTAATAATGATAAAAAATTAGCATTGTCTAAAGCTGAAAAATTATTAAAAAAAATTGGACTCTCAAACAGATTAAATCATTTTCCCTCGCAACTTTCTGGAGGTGAAGCACAAAGAGTTGCAATAGCAAGAGCGATTATTAATGATCCTCAAATTATTTTAGCTGATGAACCAACTGGTAGTTTAGACATGAATACGGCTAAAGATATTTTTAAACTTTTGAACAACCAAAAAAGATCAGACAGAATAATTATATTTGCAACTCATAATAGATTTTTTGCAAAAAAAGCAGATTATCTATTGGAGATGAGAGATGGTAGTATAAAATCATCTAATGCCTGAATCTGTTTCACAAAATTTTAATCATTTAAAAATTCATACGCAATATTCAATTTGCGAAGGAGCTGTTAGAATTGATGATTTGCAGGAATATTCTAAGAAAAATAAAATTAAATCCTTAGGTTTATGTGATACCTCAAATTTATGCGGTGCGCTAGAATTTGCTGAAAAGATCTCAAAATCTGGTACCCAACCAATAATCGGAACCCAAATTAATTTTAAAATCGGAGAAACAACGGGTTTACTGCCTTTGTTTGCTCTAAATGAAGCTGGATATAAAAATATAATAGAACTTTCATCTTTATCGTATTTGGAAAACAATGAATTGTCAGATCCACATGTAGATTTTGAATTATTATTAAGCAATTCCAAAGGTGTAGCTGTATTTTCAGGAACTGTTTTTGGTTTATTTGGAAAATTATTTGATAAAGGAAAGTTTAGTGAAATTGATGAGCTTTATAATAAAATTAAAAATGCTTTTGATGATAAATTTTATTTAGAGATTCAAAGACATAATGACCAAAATGAAATTGGATTTGAAAAATTTAATTTAAAAAAATCTTTAGATTTGGAAATACCTATTATTGCAACTAATGAAGTTTTTTATTTAGATAAAGAAATGCATGAAGCTCATGATGCTTTAATTTGTATCGGCAACAAGACATATGTAAACGAAAAAAACAGATTAAAATTTACTGACCAACATTATTTAAAAACTAATTCAGAGATGTCGGAGTTATTTGCTGACTTACCTGAAGCTTTAGAAAATAATTATAATTTTCCATTAAGATGTAGTTATAGACCGTTATTTTCTAACCCAATATTACCTGATATTAGCAGTGATAAAGATGGAAATGCAGATAAAATTTTAAAAAAAGATTCTATAGAGGGATTAAAAATCAAATTTAATAAGATCTTTAATTTAAGTGATGAAGATTTAGAAAATAACAATTCTTATAAAGAGTATAAGGACAGGCTTAATCATGAACTTTCTATTATTATAGAAATGAAATATTCCAGTTATTTTCTTATAGTTGCTGACTATATTAAATGGGCTAAAAATAATGATATCCCTGTAGGTCCTGGAAGAGGTTCAGGTGCTGGCTCATTGGTAGCTTGGTGTTTATCAATTACAGACGTCGATCCAATAAAATTTAATCTTATTTTTGAAAGATTTTTAAATCCAGATAGAATTTCAATGCCAGACTTTGATATAGATTTTTGTGAGGATAAAAGAGATCAAGTTTTTGAGTATCTAACTACAAAATATAAGGACAGTGTAGCTCACATTATAACATTTGGTAAATTAAAAGCTCGAATGGTAATTAGAGACGTTGGAAGAGTTTTGGGATTATCATATGGATTTGTTGACAGCATATCTAAGATGATACCTTTTGATCCATCTAGACCACAAAATTTAACTCAGTGCATTGCTGGAGAGCCACGATTACAAAAACTCATAAAGGATGATCCTAGGGTAAAGAAACTTACTGATCTCTCACTAAAACTAGAAGGTCTAAATAGAAATGTTGCAACACATGCAGCTGGAGTAGTAATAGCAGATAAAAAACTCACTGAAATTGTTCCTTTATACAAAGATGTTACTGCAGATTTATTGTTACCATCGACACAATTTGACATGTACTCAGCTGAAAATGCAGGTTTAGTAAAATTTGATTTTTTGGGTTTAAAAACACTTACAGTAATTAACAATACGCAAAAACTTGTAAGAAAAAAAATTAAAGATTTTGATATAGAAAAAATTAGTTACGAAGATCAAAAAGTTTTTGATTTAATGTCAACCGGTAAAACAGTTGGCTTATTCCAAATTGAAAGTGCTGGTATGAGAGAAGCCTTAATTCAAATGAAGCCAAATCATATTGAAGATATTATTGCATTGGTTGCCCTTTATAGACCAGGACCAATGAGTAATATTCCAACATATAATGATTGTAAACATGGAAAACAAAAACCAGATTATTTACACCCACTTCTAGAAGATATTTTAAAACCAACTTATGGTGTAATTATTTATCAAGAACAGGTAATGCAGATTGCTCAAAAATTATCGGGATTTACTGCAGGACAAGCTGATCTTTTAAGAAGAGCTATGGGTAAAAAGAAAAGAGCAGAACTTGAAAAACAAAAACAAGGGTTTATTGCTGGAGCAGTTAAAAATGGAATAGCAAAAGATGTTGCTGCTGGTATTTTTTTAAAAATTGAACCATTTGCGGAATATGGCTTTAACAAAAGTCACGCTGCTGCGTATGCAATTATTTCTTATCAAACTGCGTTTTTAAAAACATATTATCCAAAAGAATTCATTGCAGCATCAATGACAATGGATATATCTAATCAAAATAAGTTAAGTGAATTTTATGAAGAATTAAAAAGATTAAATGTTGAAGTTGTTCGTCCTGATATAAATGAATGTTTTGAAGATTTTAGAACTATCAATAACAAATTTTATTATGCCTTAGGTGGTATTAAAGCTGTAGGTTTTGAGGCAATATCAAATATAGTTCATGAAAGAACTTTAAATGGAAAATTTGTATCTATTCATGATTTTATAAATAGGGTAAATCCAAAAGATATAAATAAACTTCAATTAGAAGGTTTAGTTAAAGCAGGTGCTTTTGATAAAATAAATACAAATAGACAAGCTTTATTTGACTCAATTCCAACCCTGATAGCTAAAAATAAAAATATATTTGATAACAAATCTGCTAACCAGATTGATTTATTCCTAGACGACGAAAATGACCAGGATGGTATTTTGAATAAATCTGAAGATTGGAAATTTGAAGAAAGATTATCAAAAGAATTTGAAGCAGTAGGTTTTTTTATTTCAGACCATCCATTAAATCAATATACAGAAATTTTTAGTGATTATAAAATAATAGATTATTCAAGTTTTATCTCAAAAGAGGATTTAAAAGATTCTAACATTGCTGCCACATTGTTAAAAGTTCAAGAGAGAAAAACTGCAAAAGGAAATTCTTATGCTGTTTTAAAATTAACTGATTTATCAAGTGTGTTTGAACTTTTTATTTTCTCCGATGTTTTAGAATTAAATAGGGAAATCTTAAAAGAAGGCAGTTCTCTTATATTAACATTATTTAAAAATGTTTCTAATGATGATAATAGATTAACAAGAATTAATGTCCAAAAAATTGCTTCACTAAAAGAATTAATTAATAGTCCTATAAAAGAGGTTTCATTCAAACTAAAATCCAAAGATCAACTTGAAAAAATATCTTCAATTTTAAAAGATGAAGGCAAAACTGTCGTAAATATTAATTTAATTAAAGAAGATAATATCTTTCAATTTAGATTGAAAAATCCACGTAAATTAGACAGAAAATCATTAAATCTCTTAAGAAATCAAGAAATTCAGGCAATAATTAACTAAATAATCACTTGTTATATAGAGTAAATATTTGTAAATACTTTCCAAATTAAATTAACACGCACACAGTATTTGGTTTTATACCTCCGGTCCTTAAGTGGAAATTACTGTGGTGGCTTAACCGGGAATAAATATGAAAATACCAAACGTTACAATTCAACAATTATTAGAAGCAGGTGTTCATCTTGGACACAAAACTTTGAGATGGAATCCAAAAATGAAAAAATATATTTTTGGAAAAAGAGATTCAATTCACATTATAGACTTAACTCAAACGCTAGAATTAACCAAAGTAGCTTTAGAAAAAGTTTATGAAACAATTGCAAATAATGGAAAAATTTTATTTGTATCTACAAAGAAACAAGCATCAGAGGCAATAGCAGAAGTTGCTAAAGAAACAGATCAATATTTTGTAAATTACAGATGGTTAGGAGGCATGTTAACTAACTGGGGAACAATCTCAAATTCAATTAAAAAATTAAAAAAACTGGAAACCGATTTAGTAGCTGAAAATAGAGGTTTTACCAAAAAAGAACTTTTAAAAATGAGTGTCAAAAAAGATAAACTTCAAAGATCTTTAGGTGGTATAGCTGAAATGAAAAAAGTTCCAGATTTAGTATTCGTTATAGATACTAATTATGAATCTCTAGCTATCGCTGAATCATCTAAATTGGGAATACCAATTATTGCTATTTTAGATAGTAATTCTAATCCAGATAATATTGACTATCCAATTCCAGGTAATGATGATGCAAGAAGAGCTATTGACCTTTATTGTAATTTAATCAAAGAAACCATCAACAGCGCAAAAAGATCTATGCCTGAAGTTGAGAAAAAAAAAGATAAAATTAAAGAAGAAGATAAAACAAAAACTATTCAGGAATTAGATAGGGAAAAATTAGAAAAAAAATTTTCTAAAAATGATAAGGAGAAATTAAATTAATGAGTGATATAGAGAAAGTAAAAAAACTTAGAGAAGCTACTGGTGCTGGTTTTAAAGATTGTAACTTGGCCATTAAAGAGTCAAATGGAGATTTAGACAAGGCAATTGAAATTTTAAGAGTGAAAGGAATTTCAAAAGCATCCAAAAAAATGTCTAGAGATGCAAAAGAAGGAGTTGTTGTTATTAGTGGTAATGAAAATAAAACCTCAGTAATAGAAGTAAATTGTGAAACAGATTTTGTCGCAAAAAATAATGATTTTATTTCGTTTGTTAAAGAACTAAGCGAATTAAATAACGATAATAATTCAATTCTTGAAGATTTAAAATCAGCAAAAATGAAAAATGGCCAAACAGTTGATGAAAATTTAGTTGCTTTGATTGCAAAAATTGGTGAAAAAATCACTATTGGCAAAACTAAAACAATCATAAATTCTGATGGTTTAAACAATCATTATCTTCATACAGTTGTAAAAGATAATGTTGCAAAATTAGCTGTTATGGTATCACTAGACACTAAAGATAATTCTGACACAGTTAAAACATTCAGTAAGCAATTATCTATGCATATAGCTGCATCAAACCCATTAGCTTTAGAGTCTAGTTCAATCGATCAATCTATTATAGATAAAGAACAAGAGTTAGTTACTGAGGAATTGAAAAACTCTGGAAAACCTGAGGATATTGCAAAAAAAATAAGCTTAGGTAAGATGAATAAATTTAAAGAGGAAAATGCTCTTTTAACACAAGCTTGGGTAATGGAACCTAAAAAGAAAGTTAAAGATGTTTTAAAAGAACTCTCTATAGCTGATTTAAAAATTAAAGAATTTTATAGAATAAAGATAGGAGAATAAATGTTTGATGAGAAATCATACAGCCTTAAGATGGATAAAGCCATTGAGGTATTCTCTAAGGAACTTTCTTCTCTGAGAACTGGAAGAGCAAATGCTTCGATGTTGGATCTAATTAAAGTAGATGTATATGGTCAACAAATGCCAATAAACCAAATTGGCAGTATAACAACTCCAGAACCCAGAATGATAAATATACAAGTATGGGATACTAATAATGTATCGTTAGTAGATGCTGCTATTCAAAAATCTGATTTGGGTTTAAACCCTCAGATTGATGGTCAATTAATTAGATTACCTGTGCCTGAGTTAAATGAAGAAAGAAGATCTGAGCTAAAAAAATTAATTAAGTCAATTGGTGAAAAATGCAAAGTATCGATTAGAAATATTCGTAGAGAAGCTAATGAGGATTTAAAGAAATTGTTAAAAGCTAAAGAAATTAGTGAAGATGATGAAAAAAATAATGAGAAAAAAGTACAAACTATTACGGACAATCATATCAAGACAGTTGACGAAAAAGTATCTTCAAAAGAAAAAGAAATAATGACAATATGAACCCTTTAAATCATGTAGCCATTATCATGGATGGTAATGGAAGATGGGGATTAAAATATAAGAGGTCAAGAAATTCTGGTCATAAAGCTGGACTTAATACAGTTGAAAAAATAATAAAAGAATCTCTAAAACAAAAAATAAAATATTTAACTTTATATGCTTTTTCTACAGAAAATTGGAAAAGACCAAAAAATGAAATAAATTATTTGTTTAATTTGTTAGAAAATTTTTTAGTAAATAAAATTAATAAATTGCATGAGCAAAATATTAAACTAAAAATAATTGGTAATAAAAATTTGTCAAAAAAACTAAGTAAATTATTATCAAAATCTGAAAAAAAAACATACTTTAATTCAAAACTCCAAATAAATTTAGCATTAAATTATGGATCTAAAATTGAATTACTTAATGCCTTTAAAAAAATAAAAAGAAACAACGAAAAAATTAATGAAAAAAATCTTACCAAGCATCTTTTGACAAAAAATATTCCAGACCCAGAAGTTTTAATTAGAACAGGAGATACCAAGAGACTGAGCAATTTTTTATTATGGCAATTAGCCTACACAGAAATTTTTTTTGTAAGAAAATTATGGCCAGATTTTAATGAAGTGGATTTTGTTAAAATTATAAAAAAGTTTAAAACTATTAAAAGAAATTTTGGTTCGATATAATGCAAAAAGAATTAACCAAAAGATTTTTAAGTTCAATAGTTTTAATACCATTAGTTTTTTATTGCGTAATTAAGGGTTCTTTAATTTTTAATTTACTAATTTTAATTTTATTTTTTCTCACTTGTTATGAATGGCATAATATAGCTAATAAAAAAAAATATTATACTTTAGGTTTTATTTTTTTAATAATTTCTTACAGTTGCGTATATTATATAAGGAATAATGTTTTAGATAATAGTCTTTTTTTATTTATACTAATTCTTATAACATGCATATTTAGTGATTTGGGTGGATATATATTTGGTAAATTATTTAAAGGTCCTAAATTAACAAAAATTAGTCCAAAAAAAACTTATTCTGGAATGGTTGGAGGATTTATTTTTCCTTTACTTTTCTCACTTATTTATTTGAAGTTTTCAAATAACTTTGATTTTGAATTAGGAATTGATGTTAACTTCTATTTGATAAATGTGTTTCTGATTTCAGGAATTAGTCAAATAGGTGATATAATCATTTCTTATTTTAAAAGATTATCAAATGTAAAAGATACTGGAAAAATTATTCCAGGACATGGAGGTATTTTAGATAGAACTGATGGAATGATTTTTGCATTTCCATTTGCATTGATTTTACTAAAATTTGATTTATTTTAATGAAAAAAAAAGTAATTATATTAGGTTCTACAGGCTCAATTGGAACAAAAACTTTTAATATATTTAAAAAAGATAATAATAACTTTGAAGTATTATTGTTATCAACATATTCCAATGTAGATAAAATTGTAAAACAAGCAAAAGAATTAAAAGTTAAAAATATTATAATTAATAATTCTGAAAAATACAAAGAAGCAAAAATAAAATATTCTAAACAAGATTTTAAAATTTTTAATAATTTTTCTAATATAAAAAAAATTATTGGTAAAAAAAATATATATTACTCTATGATTTCAGTATCAGGTATAGATGGATTAGAGCCTACACTAATTTTATCAGAATATTCAAAAAATCTAGCAATTGTAAATAAAGAGTCTTTAATATGCGGATGGAATTTAATTAAAAAAAAATTAATTAAGTTTAGAACAAATTTTATTCCAATTGACTCTGAGCATTACTCAATTTTTACACTTTTGAAAAATCATTCTTACAATGATGTTGACAAAGTCTATATTACTGCTTCAGGTGGACCTTTCTTAAATTATCCAAAAAAAAAATTTAAATTTATTAAACCTAACACAGCATTGAAACATCCAAATTGGAAAATGGGAAGAAAAATTACTATCGATTCATCTACTTTAATGAATAAAGTATTTGAGGTTATTGAGGCAAAAAATTTATTTAATTTGTCATATAAAAAGATTTCTATATTAACACATCCTAAATCATATATTCATGCCATAATTAAATTTAATAATGGTATTACAAAAATTTTAATACACGATCCAGACATGAAGATACCAATCTATAATTCAATTTACAAAGACAAGATAAAAAAAATCTCAACTAAAAAACTTGATATAAAAATACTTAATAATCCTACATTGAA